>CALIUG010000080.1 GCA_938048755.1 uncultured Alphaproteobacteria bacterium | reverse complement strand
GGCGGCCAGCCATGGGCGGCCGGTCGGGGGCAGCTTCGGGCGCGGCGTCGACTAGACGCCAGGCGGCCATGTCATGGTCGAAGCCCTTTGCCTGGACGGAACCTGCTTCTTCGAATCGGGCGATGTCACGGGTTGACCTGGCGACCGAATCGCTGACAAGGGTTTCACCCGCACCGGCTGCTGCCTCCAGGCGAGAAGCCAGGTTCACCGCGTCGCCGACAACCGTGTATTCCTGGTGTGCAGCGCTTCCCGTCGTGCTGGCCACAACCTCGCCGGTGGCGATGCCGATATGGGCGGCCAGTTTTTCGTGGTTGCCGGTTTCGATGACATTGACTGCCTGGTGGATATGAAATGCCGTGCGCACCGCGCGCGCGGGATCGTCGGTATGGGCGACCGGAGCGCCGAACAGTGCCATGACATTGTCGCCGATGTGTTTGTCGATATGGCCGCCATGGACACGAACGGCATCATCGGCTGCGTCAAAAAACAGGTTCAGCAGACGATGGACCTCTTCGGCGTCCAGCGTCCGGGTCAACCGGGTGAATCCCGCCAGGTCGGCGAACAGAATGGTAACCTGACGCCGTTCACCGGCAGGCAGCCAGGCAGGGGCCGTCTCTATGGCGTCGAGTGGTGAACCACATTGACCACAGAACCGGTGACCTTCAGCGTTGTCAAAGGCACAGGCGGGGCAGAGCATTGCGATTCCAAATCAACCTGCATGCAGTTTGGCACATCTGAAAGGGTCTGGTCCGCTCAAATGATCCATGGTGGCCGGTCGGCGTCACTGGCGTGTCGTGTGTGTGACATTTCCAACTTGAAGCGCGCGGTAGTGAAGCGGCCAGTCATTTGTTAGGACTCGTCTTGCCGTTGAGGGGTCATGAGCCCCACGGCATCAGGGAGGGCACCATGAAGAGCCATGCACGTGTTGTTGTGATCGGTGGCGGCGTTGTCGGCGTCGGTACGTTGTATCATCTGGCCAAGAAGGGCTGGTCCGATGTCGTTCTGGTAGAGCGCAAGGAGCTTACATCCGGCTCGACCTGGCATGCCGCAGGACTGCTGCCGCTCTTCAACATGAGCTATTCGGTGGGGCAGGTGCACAAGTACTCCGTGCGCTTTTACCACGAGCTCCAGGAAGAGACCGGTATGGATGTCGGGTTCAAGACCGTCTCCAACATCCGTCTTGCCACCAACCGCGACCGCATGGACGAGTATCATCAGTATGCCGGTGTCGCCCAGACCATCGGTGTCGATGTGAAGTTCCTGACGCCCGATGAGGTCAAGGATGTCTGGCCCCTGGTCAACACGGAAGGTCTGGTCGGCGCGATCCAGCATCCCGAGGACGGCTATATCCAGCCGGCCGATCTCACCCAGGCCCTGGCAACCGGCGCACGCAACCGTGGCGCGGAGATCTATCGCAACACCTGCGTGACCGCGATCGAGCGCACGTCTTCGGGCGAGTGGCTGGTCAAGACCGACAAGGGTGACATTACCTGTGAGCACGTCGTGACGGCCTCGGGCAGCTTTGCCCGGGATGTCGGTGCCATGGTCGGTCTCGAGGTCCCGGTGATCCCTGTCGAACATCAGTACATCGTGACCGAGCCGCACCCCGAGATTCAGCAGCGCAAGGCCGATGGCCTGCCCGAGATGGGTGTGCTGCGCGAGTCCGATGGCTCCTGGTACATGCGCGAGGAGCGCGGCGGTCTGATCCTTGGCCCCTATGAGAAGGGCGCGCCTGCCTGCTACGTCGATGGTCCTGCAGAGGATGCTGAGTACGAGCTCTTCCAGGAAGACCTGGAGCGCCTGGAACCCCACATCGAGTCCGCCATCAACCGTGTTCCCGCGTTCGGTGAAGTCGGTGTGAAGCAGGTCTACAATGGCGCCATCTGCTACACGCCCGACGGCTCGCCGATCATCGGCCCGGCCTGGGATGTGCCCAACTTCTGGCTCAACGAAGGCCACAGCTTCGGCATCACCGCGGCAGGCGGTGCCGGCTGGCAGCTTGCCGAATGGATGGTCGACGGCACACCCACCATCGACATGATGGGCGTGGATCCCCGCCGCTTTGGTGACTACGCTACCAAATCCTACCTCGTGAAGAAGAACGAAGAGGCCTATGCCAACGTCTTCACGATCCATTACCCCGATGAAGAACGCGAGGCCGCACGCCCACTGCGCACCTTCCCCTGCTACGACAGGCTCAAAGCCCATGGTGCGGTGTTCGGCTCGGTGTTCGGTTGGGAACGCGCCAACTGGTTTGCGCCCGAAGGCGTGCCTCAGGAAGATGACTGGTCGTTCCGTCGCTCCGCCTGGTTCGAGCATGTCGGCAACGAGGTGCGCAATACCCACGAGAATGTCGGCATCCTCGACATGTCGGCCTTTGCGAAGTGCCGTATCTCCGGCCCTGGCGCGGAAGCCTTCCTGGATGGCCTGATCGCAAACAAGCTGCCCAAGACCATCGGACGCGTCGGCCTAGTCCATTCGCTGACCGATCTGGGCGGTGTGCATTCCGAATTCACGATCCGTCGTGAAAGTGCCGACAGCTTCTACATTGTCAGTGCCGGCGCGACCCAGCGTCTGGATCACGACTGGATCAAGAAGCACATGCCTGATGACGGCTCCGTGCTTTTCGACCACCTGACCAACCAGATGGGCGTGCTGGTGATCGCAGGGCCGAAGTCGCGCGAACTGCTCAGCCGCATCACCCGCGACGATCTTTCCAACGATGCCTTCAAGTGGCTTTCGGGCCGCTGGATCGACGTTGGCCTGGCGCCCGCTCTGGCGATCCGCATGAACTTCGTCGGTGAGCTCGGCTGGGAACTTCATCATCCCGTGGAGTACCAGAACCACATCTTCGACGCGGTCATGGAAGCCGGTGCTGATCTGGGCATCAAGCCCTTCGGTATCCGTGCCATGGACGCCATGCGCCTGGAGAAGTCCTACAAGCTGGTGGGCCGCGAGATGTCGATCGAATACGCCGCTCTCGAAAGCGGGCTCGACCGTTTTGTCCATCTCAACAAGGGCGACTTCAAGGGCCGTCAGGGGCTGACCGAGTGGCAGCAGCGCGGTTTCGGCAACACCTTCGTCACGATGATCGTGCACGACGTGAAAGACGCCGACGTGTTGGGCAACAACCCGATCTATCGGGACGGCGAACTGGTGGGCCGCGCAACGTCGGGCGGCTTCGGGTTCCGCATCAACGAGTCCCTGGCACTTGCCATGGTGAAGCCTGAAGCCTCGGAGATCGGCACCAAACTCACCATCGAGATCCTTGGTGAAACCTACCAGGCGACGATCTGTGAGGAATCGCCCTTCGATCCCCAGAACGAGCGGCTGAGGGCCTGAATCAAATCAGATTTGATCGTGCCGGGCGGCGGGGGCGTGTTAATCTGAGGGCATGAACACCCCTCGATTTCCCAAGCCGTGGTGCGTACGTGCCTTCGCTGCGGCTCTGCTTCTTGTCCTGCTGGGGCTTTCCAGTGCGGCATCGGCCCATCCCCATGCCTGGGTCGATGTGCGTAGTGCGTTGATCTTC
Source organism: uncultured Alphaproteobacteria bacterium (assembly GCA_938048755.1). GTDB lineage: Bacteria > Pseudomonadota > Alphaproteobacteria > SP197 > SP197 > SP197. Next base: position 16,301 of record CALIUG010000080.1, on the reverse strand, counting down.
GATGAGGACGGCCAGGTTGTGGCCATCGAACAGGAATGGTTCTTCGATTATTTCTACTCGGCCTTCATCCAGGAGGAACTGGAAGGTGATGGCGGCGTCACCCAGGCAGGTCTGGACCAGATCGCATCCGAGAACATGACCGAACTGGAGCAGTTCGGTTACTTCACAGATGTACGGATTGGTATGTTTTCCGTGGGATTGGGGGAGCCGCACAGCGTGGCGACCCAGTTGGAGGACGGTCGGCTTTGGATGCGTTTTGTCCTTCCGCTTGCTGAACCGGTTGATCCTGGTGAAACCAAGTTCAGCTATGCCATCTATGACCCCACCTACTACGTGGAATTGCTCCATCTCACAGATGAGCCGATCATGATGGTGGGCAACGCTGAGCCCGGTTGTGCAGCGCGCCTGATGCCACCCAGCCCGACCATGGAAGCCGTTGCGCTCGCCAATTCGCTGGGCATCGATCAGTCCCCGGATTTCTCGCTTGGCGAACTCTTTGCCGAATGGGTGCATGTCTCCTGCCCATGACCACAGCGCGGGCAGGGTGCCGTGGCTTGCGGTTACTGCCGCGGGCGTGGCGATTGCGCTGGTGCTGGTCTGGCTGGCTGGCGTAACCGGCCTTTGGGGCGGTGCTCTGGTCTGGATTCAGAGCATGCAGCGCCATTTCTTTGATGAACTGGGTGCCGCGGTGGCCGCGGTACGCGAGCAGGGGGGCCTGGCGGCGTTTTCGCTGATTGCGATAAGCTTCTTTTACGGTGTGTTTCACGCTGCCGGTCCCGGCCATGGCAAGGCCGTGGTCGCGACGTTTCTGTTGACCCAGAAGAACGATCTTCGCCGGGGACTAGCACTTTCTACCCTTGCGGCCTTCTTTCAGGGCGTCACCGCGGTGGTAGCCGTCCAGGTGACGGTAATGCTGCTTGATATCCCGCTGCGTGAAGCGCGCAGCACGGCCATGGAAGTGGAGGCCGTAAGCTATGCGCTGATTTTGCTGATCGGCGTGTTTCTGGCGTTTTCGGCAATTCGCCGGCTGCGGGGACATGCCCATCACCATCACGGGCCTGAAATCGCAGAACAACCGACCTCCTGGTGGAAGCTGGTCGCGCTGGCCTTTTCCATCGGGTTGCGCCCTTGCAGTGGCGCCATTCTTGTCTTGTTGCTGGCCCACACGTTCGAGATGGCCTGGGCAGGCATTGTGGCGGTGTTTGCGATGTCGGCAGGTACGGCAGGCGCTGTGGGGATTCTGGCCTATGTCACTGTGCATCTGCGCACCCTTGCACTGCGCTTTGCCCGTGCGCGGGGGGATGATCATCATCACCACGGTGCACGGTGGCTGGATCTTGTTGCGCTGACCGGTGGCGTTCTGATTGCTCTGCTGGGTGCTTCGCTGCTCCAGGTTGCCCTGAAAGCGGTCCCTCAACCGATCTTCTGATGGCTTGAACGTCAGACGTGCATTGACGGCATGACTGGTTGTGATGTTATATCATAACAAATCACACGTTCGGCTCGTCCATGGCTTCGCAACAGAACTCGAAACTCCCAAAGAACGCCGCGCTCGTGCACACGTTTCTGGCAAAACACGGAAGCCCGGCGTCCGCCTATGAAATTCTCGACGGTCTGCGGGGAAAGGGTATCAGCGCGCCGCCCACGATTTACCGTGCGCTGGACCAGCTTCTCGCGCGCGGTCTCGCACACCGTGTGGAATCCCTCAATGCTTTCGTGGCCTGCGATCATCCTGCCCATGACGATGCCAATGGGTTTGCGATCTGCCAGGACTGCGGCAGCGTACGGGAGTTCACCGACCCCGAGGTGGTTTCGGCCGTCAATGCTCTGGCAAAGGCGCAGGACTTTGATGTGCGGCATGTCACCATCGAACTTGCGGGGCAATGCGCAGCCTGCAGGGACAGCGGATCCGAGGTGTCCCATGGCTGATCGTTCCCTGTCTTCGTTCGTGGGTATGAGCAGCCTGCGCCGTGTGGGTTTTGTGCTGTTGCTTGTGCTGCCGTTGTGGCTGGGCGTCTGGTGGGCGCTTTCATGAGTGCGGCTCTCGAGTTTCGTGATGTGACGCTGGGCTATGAACGTCATCCGGCGGTGCACCATCTCAGCGGTGCGGTAGCGCCGGGCGAGTTGCTCGCTGTTGTCGGCCCCAATGGCGGGGGCAAATCGACCCTGCTCAAGGGCATTGCCGGAGTGCTCAGGCCTTTCTCCGGCGAGGTGCAGCTGGAGGGTGTCGCGCAACGCGACATCGCCTATCTCCCGCAGCAATCCGATGTGGATCGCTCGTTCCCGCTATCGGTGTTTGACCTTGTGGCCATGGGACACTGGTCGAAGACCGGCATGTTCGGTGCGCTGGGGACAGATGATCATGACGCTGTCCTCCACGCCCTTCGTGACGTCGGGCTTGATGGTTTTGCGGAGCGCGGCATCAACGCACTGTCGCGCGGTCAGTTCCAGCGGGTGCTGTTTGCCCGGCTGCTTCTGCAGGACTCGCCCATGATCTTGCTGGATGAGCCGTTTACTGCGCTGGATCAGCGTACCGAAGCAGATCTTATCGGTGTGGTGCAGCGCTGGCATGAAGAAGGCCGCACGGTGGTGGCCGTCATGCATGATCTCGATCTGGTGCGTCGGGTGTTCCCGCGGTCGCTGCTTCTGGCGCGTGAACTGGTCGCATGGGGCAAGTCGGAGGATGTGCTGTGCACGGAGAACCTACTGACTGCCCGTACGCTTGGTGCCGGGTGGGGAGATGATGCCGCGCGCTGCGCCTTCACCGGTGAGGTTGCGGCATGATCTGGGATGCGCTCATTGCCCCCTTTGTTGAATTCAGCTTCATGCGTCGCGCCTTGATCGGGGCGCTGGCCGTCGGCTGCGCTGCCGCGCCCGTGGGTGTCTTTCTGATGTTGCGAAGAATGAGTCTGACCGGTGATGCCATTGCCCATGGCGTTTTGCCGGGCATTGCCGTCGCCTATCTCCTGGCGGGTCTGTCGATCTATGCCATGACAGCAGGCGGCCTGATCGCGGGACTTCTGATTGCCGGTCTTGCCGGATTGGTGTCTCGCGTCACGGTGCAGCGCGAAGATGCGAGCCTTGCGTCCTTTCATCTGGTTTCGCTGGCGCTTGGCGTGCTGATCATCTCGCTTTCAGGAAGCCGGGTAGACCTCATTCACGTGCTGTTCGGCAGCGTTCTGGCTCTGGATGATGGCGCGGTGTTGATGCTGGCAGGTGCTGCAACGATCACCCTGGTGGTTCTTGCCGTGATTTACCGCGCCCTGGTGCTGGAATGCGTTGACCCAAGTTTCATGCGCTCCCTTGGCGGACGGATGGGGATGATTGTGCACCATGTCTTTCTGGCGCTGGTTGTCCTGAGTCTGGTTGCCGGTTTCCACGCCATGGGCACGTTGATGGCTGTGGGCATCATGATTGTTCCGGCGACGGCAGCCAGGTTCTGGGCGCGCAGTATTGACCGGATGGTCGTACTTTCTGTGTTGTTTGCCGCGCTATCCATTTTGGCGGGATTGATCGTCTCCTATCACGTGGATGTGCCATCAGGCCCTGCCATCATTCTGGCTGCGGGCCTGATCTATCTGCTTTCCATGGCGTTCGGACCAATCGGCAGTCTTCGCGCTCTCAAAACACCTGCCTGGCATTACAAGTCATGACACAAAGGATTTCTGCCATGTCGATCCGTTCCACCCGAAGAATCCTGCTGGCCGGCGTGGCTGCCGCGGCGTCTGTGTGGGGAACGCTCTCCGCACAGGCTGATGAGCAACTGGACGTCGTTGCCACGTTTAGCATCCTGAGCGACATGACCGCGCACGTGGGTGGCGACCGGATCAACCTGGTGACTCTTGTCGGCCCCAACGGGGATGCCCATGCGTTTTTCCCCGAGCCATCTCACGCCCGGGCGCTAGCACAGGCCGATCTGGTGGTTGTGAACGGGCTTGGATTTGAAGGCTGGATGGACCGGCTGGTCGAGGCTTCTGGCTATGAAGGGCCAATTGTTGTGGCGACCGACGGTATCGATGTCATCGACATCTCCGAAGAGCATCACGATGAAGAGGTCGGCCACGCCGACCACACCGATCACGCGGACCATGATGAGCACGCCGATCATGACGACCATGCGGGCCATGATGACCATGCTGATCATGACGACCACGCGGGCCATGATGATCACGCCGAACATGATGACCATGCCGGTCATGAACATGATGCGCATGCCGGACACGATCACGGTGATCTTGATCCGCATGCCTGGCAGGACCTCGCCAATGCGAAGACCTATGTCGGAAACATCCTGGCTGCCCTGATCGAAGCCGACCCTGAGGGGCACGAGATCTATGAAGCCAATGCTGCACGGTATCTGGAGGAGCTCGATGCCCTGGATACAGAGATACGGACTGTGCTGGAGAACGTGCCGGAGTCACGCAGGGTTGTTGTGACCAGCCATGATGCGTTTGGGTATCTCGGCCGTGCCTATGGCATCACCTTCCTGGCGCCGGAAGGCCTGTCGACGGAAGATGAGCCGTCAGCAGCCGAAATGGCGGCCTTGATTCGCCAGATTCGGGAGCAGGGGGTCACCGCCGTTTTCATCGAGAACATCGCGGACAATCGTGTGATCGAGCAGATTGTTGCCGAGACCGACGCAACGGTGGGCGGAACGCTTTATTCTGATGCCTTGTCCGGGCCGGACGGGTTGGCGCCGACGTATCTGGAACTCATGCGCCACAATGCGATGAGCCTGACAGCGGCCATGCTGGCGTTCTAGGGCCGCTCGGGACAGGTTAGGTCAGAATTCGGGTAACACTTTGATTTCACATCTTAATCTGTTCCTTACGAAGGGCGACGTAGTCGTTGAGCCCCTCGGCAATGCCCGGTTCGATTGGCGGAGCTTCATACTCTTTCAGCATGCGTTTCCAGACTGTGTTGGCGCGCTGGGCTGTGTCGGGTGAACCTGCCTCGGTCCAGGTCTCGAAGTTGCGCCAGTCCGACACGATCGGCGCATAGAAGGCGTCCTCGTAGCGCGCGAGCGTGTGTTCAGCGCGGAAATAGTGGCCGCCGGGCAGGACTTCCTCGATCGCGTCGAACCCCAAGGTGTCGTCATCGACGCGGATGCCTTCCAGGTAGACCGCCATCATCTGGAGCATCTCGACATCGATGATGAGTTTCTCGAAGCTGCCCACCAGGCCGCCCTCAAGCCAGCCCGCGCTATGCCAGACAATGTTGGCGTGCCCCGTCACCACGGCCCATAGCGACATCATGCTCTCGTAGGCCGCCTGGGCATCGGGCGCGTTCGAGGCGTTGGTACCCGACGAACGGTAGGGCACCTTGTAGCGTCGGCAGAGCTGGCCCGTGGCTTGGGTTGCCAGCGTGTATTCGGGCGTGCCGAAGGCCGGGGCGCCTGATTTCATGTCCACATTGCTGGTGAAGCCACCATAGACCGCGGGGGCGCCGGGTCTGACAATCTGGATCAGTGCCAGGCCGAACAGGGCTTCGGCGTTCTGCTGGGCCAGCGCGCCCGCAACCGTGGCCGGCGCCATGGCGCCGCACAGGGTAAAGGGCGTCACGACCACGGGCTGGTTTGCGCGTGTCAGGGTAAGAAGCCCCTGTGCCATGTTGGCGTCGAGTTGACGTGGTGAGTTCGTGTTGATGCCGCCCGAGGTATAGACCCGCTGTTCCAGGTCGGCGTCGGTGATGCCGTGAGCAATCTTGGTGAGTTCCAGCCCGTCGCGCGGCCGCTCGCCGCCAAGGAGGTTGCTGCCTGTGACCTTGTCGCTCAGCAGATAGGCCGCGAGGCCCTGATCAAGGTGGCGCGAAGCGGCAGGCAGATCGAGCGGCGCAAAGGCGCCTGCGCCGCCGACCTGCACGATGTTGCACATCTGCAGCAGCCGCACGTAGTTGCAGAGCTCGGCGTAGGTTCCCGCGCGCCGGCCCTTGTCCAGGTCGCTCGTGAAGGCGGGGCCGCCCACGGGCCCGAAGTTGATCACGTTGCCGCCGATCTCCAGCGACTTGGCGGGATTGCGTGCGTGAAAGGTGAAACGCTCGGGTGTGGTCGCGATCCTTTCCTCGACCAGCGCCGGGTCCATGAACACCATCTCGCTTGCTTCGTCGACACGGGCACCGGCCTCGCGCAACAGGCTGCGTGTTTCCCCGCAAAGGACCTTCATGCCCAGTTCGTCGAGCACGCGCAGGGAGGTGCGGTGGATCGCCTCGATCTGATCGGCCGATAGCGGTTCAATGGGGGGGGTTGCGCACCTCGCGCCATGGCAGAAGCTTGAGATCGTCCCGGTCGCCGCCACGCCGCGGCCGCCTTCTTGCTGGTTGTGTCATCACCTGCCTCCACATCCATCTGCAGCCACGTTACGCCGATTTTTGGGACCTGCACGGACAATTCGCATTGACAGGTACCGTGGCGCACCGTCCCATGCTCGCGCGCCAACCCGACCAGGAAATCAGATGTCCGATATCTCGCTCGACAGCCTCCGTTTGGCCCGCAATACCGCCGGTATCGGCCAGCATGATGCCGAACCTCAGATCGATATGGTGCGCATGCGCGGTTACCGATTGGGCCGGGTCCAGCAGATGCTGCAGGAGCGTGATCTTGCCGGCGTACTGCTCTATGACCCGATCAACGTGCGTTATGCCAACGGTTCGAGCAACATGCAGGTCTGGATCCTGCACAATCAGCATCGTTATTGCTGGGTGCCGGCTGAGGGCAAGACGGTCCTGTTCGATTATCCGCCTGCCGTGCATCTGGCTGAACATCTCGAGACCATTTCCGAGATCCGCCGTGCGCGTGCCTGGACCTATTTCGGGGCGGGCGATCGTTACGAGGAAAAGGTCAAGGTCTGGGCCGACGAACTGGTTGATGTGATCCGCGAAACCTCGCCGGGCAACACCCGCATTGCAGTTGATCATCTCGATCCGCTGGGCGCCAAGGCTCTGGAGACAGAAGGCTTCTCGCTCCACAACGGCCAGGAGGTCATGGAGCGCGCGCGCGTGATCAAGAACAACGATGAAATCGCCGCCATGCTGATCTCCATCTCGGTCTGCGAGGCCGGCATGGCCAAGATGTATGAGGAGCTGCGTGCAGGCATCACGGAAAACCAGCTCTGGTCGCACCTCCATCAGGTCAACATCGCCATGGGTGGTGAGTGGATCGAAACCCGCCTGCTGGCGTCAGGCGGGCGTACCAACCCCTGGTTCCGCGAATGCAGCGACCGCGTCATTCGCGCCGGTGAACTGGTCGCCTTCGATACCGATCTCATCGGGCCGTTCGGCTATTGCAGCGATGTCAGCCGCACCTGGTTCTGTGGTCCCGGCAAACCCAGCGACGAGCAGAAACGTCTCTACAACTATGCCTATGATCAGGTGCAGACCAACATCGACGAGTTCCGACCGGGCCGGACATTCCGCGAGATCGCCGAGAGCTCGTGGCGGATTCCCAATGAGTTTGTTGCGCGCCGTTACGGATCCATGACCCATGGTGTCGGCATGGCAGACGAGTGGCCGCACCTGACTTTCTCCGACAATGCCGACGATTCCACGCCCGGCACGGCTGAGGTTGGCATGACCCTGTGCGTCGAGAGTTACATCGGCGCCGAAGACGGTGTGGAGGGCGTGAAGCTGGAAGAGCAGATCCTCATCACCGAAGAGGGACCGCAGCGTCTTTCGACCTTCCCCTATGAAGACAATCTTTTGAACTGAGCCCCAGGAGTAGACCATGACAGACCGATATCTCGAGAGCATTCGCCTGGGCCGCAACACACCGGGCATGGGCCAGCATGATGCCGAGCCCCAGATCGACATGAAGCGCATGCGCGCCTACCGGCTTGGCCGCATTCAGGAACAGCTCAAGCGCCTCGATCTGGGCGGCATCATCCTCTACGACCCGATCAACATCCGTTACGCCACCGGTTCCAGCAACATGCAGGTCTGGTTCACCCATAACCCCATCCGCTATTGCTGGGTGCCTGTGGAGGGTGTTCCGGTGCTCTTCGATTACGCCAAATCGATGCATCTCTATTCCCATCTCGAGACCATCCGCGAAGTGCGACCGGCCATCGGCTACATCTACATGACAGCCTCGGAACGCTTGGAGCAGCGTGTCGCGCTGTGGGCCGATGACATTGACGAGGTCATGCAGGGCGACAATGCAGGCAAGCGCATTGCCGCCGACCGTCTGGACTTCGAAGGCGCCAATGCGCTCCAGGAAAAGGGCTATGACATCCACAGTGGCACGCGCGTGACGGAACTGGCCCGCGTCATCAAGTCCGATGACGAGATCGCTGCCATGAACATCGCCATCTCGGCCTGTGAAGCCGGCATGGCCAAGATGCGCGAGGAACTGCGCCCCGGCATTACAGAGGTCGAGCTGTGGTCCCACCTCCACCAGGTCAACATTGCTCTGGGCGGTGAATGGATCGAAACCCGCCTGCTGGCTTCGGGCGGGCGCACCAATCCGTGGTTCCGCGAAGCCAGCACCCGCATCATCCGCGCCGGGGAACTCGTCGCCTTCGATACCGACCTGGTCGGTCCCTTCGGGTATTGCGCCGATATCAGCCGCACCTATTTCTGTGAGCCCGGTCGTCCGACCGACGAACAGAAACGGCTCTACAATCACGCCTACAACCAGGTGCAGCACAACATCGATATGCTCCAGCCCGGCATGACCTTCGAGGAAGCAGCGCAGAAATCCTGGAAGATCCCCAACGAATTCCATGCCCGCCGCTACGGCATCACCGCGCATGGTGTCGGCCTGGTCGACGAGTACCCCTCCATTGCTTTCACCGATAACTCCGAGATGTCTTCGACCGGGTCCCTCGAAGTGGGCATGACGGTCTGCGTCGAAAGCTACATCGGCTCGGAAGTGGGCAATGAAGGCGTGAAGCTGGAAGAACAGGTCCTCATCACCGAGAACGGTGCCGCGCGGCTCTCAACCTTCCCTTATGAGGATATCTTGCTGAACTAGCTGCGGCTGATCCCCGGCGAAGTCTGGAAAGCCACCTGCTGGTCAGGGCCGGATGAGCTCTTTGGCGCACGCGAGCAACGCCTTTGCCATGCGCTCGAGAAGCTCTGCGCTCGCCGCGCTCTCGAACGTATCTTCGGGCGTGTGAAAGGTCGGTGAAGCACCGGCGAGGGACACCATCGGCACGCTCCTGGGTGCCCAGAGTTCGGATTCACCGACCCAGCAGGCGGGATCAAGCGGGCGGGCAGGTCGCCTCATGGCAACCCCCATGCGCGCGAGGTTTCCCGCAACGGTCGCAAACCCGTCCTCGTGAAGGTTGCTCACGGACCCCAATGCGCCGGGCTGAAACACGCCGCACTGTGCATCAAAGCAGGCCTTGTCGGCCACACAGGATCCGATGTGGAGGACGCCAGCAATCTCGCCTTCAAACTGGTCCACGAAGCGGCGTCCGCCCAGATATCCCAGTTCATGACCGCTGGTCAGCACCAGAAGCACGGGATGTTCGGCCGCGATGGCTTGCGCAACAGACAACGCTACCGCAAGTCCGGTTCCGCGTTCACCGGCACAGGTGAACCAGCCGCTGGTCGGTGTCGTGATAACCAGGGGAGGGCGCGGGTCATCCTGGCCGCCCAGTTCCGCAATCAGGTTGTCTGAGCTTGCATCGGCAAGGCGGACGTCGAACCGCACATGCGGTGTGTCTTCTTTCAAACGCGTGAACGCCTGGCCGGGGGCAAGGCAGATCGGGAAGTCGAGCGCCTCGTCGGGCGAGCGGTTGATGGCGCTGAGGCTGTCGTTGGCGCACCGGGTTGCGACCAACGCCATCTCGGCACCGGCCGTGCGTGCCTGCGCCACAATCACAGCAAGATCCCGGTCAACCTCGGCAGGGTCATGGCCTTCTCCCAGTGACAGGGCGGCGACATGCACTCTGCCGGTCTCCACGGTGCCGCTCCCCGCGTAATAGAGCGGCATGAGGGGAATGTCGCTGAGCGTTCCGGTGAGCGCCGCGCTGCCCTGTACCATGGGAAACCCATAGCGGTGCCGGGTCACTCGCGCACCCATGGCGCCAAGTAATCCCTCAAGCCACGCTGTGGTGGTGCGATCAACCTCGGTGCCGGTGCGGTGCACGCCAAGATTCGTGTAGTGCTCCAGGACGTTGAGCATGGAGATGGGAAGCTGATCGGTTTGATGCGTCATGGAAACAGAAGTATGAAGGCTTGTCTTGTTCCTGCGAAGAGACCGATGACCTTTCAAACGCTGACAAACGGCAAACGAATTATCTAGCGGGCCCCTCCGGGGTGCCCGGTCGCTGCCTGATTCGTTGCAACGTTTGTTATCGGGAGAAATCCGATGTCTCTTTCCGCCGCCGGCGACCAGCCGGCTCTGGGCAACAACCCGCCCGCCACCTATGTCTTTGCCGTTTATGCTGATGCCGCACCGGACGTCATGCCGCGTGTTCTCGAGCAGTTTGCCAAACGCAATCTGGTGCCGTCACGCTGGTACAGCGCCGTGATCGACGGTTTGTCGCAGGAACTCCAGATCGATGTGCGAGTCGACGATATGGAAGATCATCTGGCCGGGCACATCGCGCGCAGCCTGGAGAATGTCGTCAACGTACGTCAGGTGGTGACGGCGCGCGCCTGATGCTGGCCCAGTCATTGGCCATCACGCGATGGAAGGTTTCCTCGCTCCAGGCGCCCTTGAACCAGCTCTTGCGCGGTGGATGTTCCGGACGCGCGAAGCCCAGCCGCTCGAGCAGGGCGAGGGACCTCTGGTTCCGGGTGTCGGCCCAGGCAATGACGTGGCTTTTGCCGCGCGTGATCAGTGCATAGTCCATGATGGCGGCGACCGCTTCGCTGGCGTATCCCTTGCCCACGGCGTGGCCGGCAAGGCTGTAGCCGATTTCTGCCTCATCGGGCTCGTTGTCCCCGATTCGTAGGGCAACATCGCCGATCAGCTGGTCATCGGCCTTGCGCGCGACAGCGAACTGGTACCATTGGCCCGGTGTATCGGGATGGCATGTCAGCATCTCGGTGATGAAATCTGCGGCCTCTGCCGCCGTATAGGGCGAATCCCAGGACTGATAGCGGGCCACCTCCGGGTCTGTTCGGTAGGCCTGAAAGGCATTCTGGTCGTCCATACGGAAACGGCGCAGCCGCAGCCGCGCCGTTTCGATGGTCTTGAACGTGTTATCGGAAATGGGTGATCAGCCTCAGCGCGCGGCGATGCTGTCGGGATTGCGCTTCAGGTCGGACGACCAGCGGCGGGTCTCGACATGGCCTTCATCGAAGAGGCCGGCCTGATTGCCCCAGACATCCCAGCCCGGCTTGCTCGAACGGGCGAACATTTCCAGATAGGGCCCGTCGACCAGGCGTTCGATACGCTCATAGGTGCAATCGGGCTTGCGGGAGTGTTCACGCCGGGGCGAGACGATCAGACGGCGCACGTCGCGGCCTGTGCGTTTTGGTGATCCCTTGGTCGCCAGAAGACACTGTTCCGGGTTGGCCCGGGTCCAGTAACCCATGCCGGTGAAGAAGTCGGAATCGATGTAACCTTCTTCCTGATCGGCCTTGGCGTTCAGCTTGGCCCAATAGAAACCCACGGTCTTGTATGTGAAACCCCAGGCCTCGATGAGATCGAGCGCGCGGGGCAGATGGGTATCGGTGGTCCACATCAGAAGGACGGCATCTTCAGCCGCCCAGTCCGCAACGGGAAGCGCTTCCATGTCGTTCTGCGACATGCAGTCGTAATGGGCCTGGGCGCCGCGGCCCTGACCCTTGCGGCTCCATGTCGAGAAGTTCCATGGCGGATCGGTGTAGATCACCGAATATTCGCCCGACTTTTTCGGCGCTCGCACGTGCATACTCATGGTGCAGGTTATCTCCTGATTTATGCAATCAAGAAAAGCCTGTAACACCTTGAGATTCAACAAAATTCTGACTTATTCACAATTAAGGTAGATGTTGAGTCCCGCCCGACTCGCACCCACTACATGTCGTGCCCGTCAGGCCAGATCGGGATATCCGGCGTCGGCAGCCTCCTGCTCCATTGTGTCAATTCGGTCATAGTCTGAACGCGGCAGAACCGCGAAACCGCTCAGCATCAGTTGCTCACGGACGTCCGATAGCGCTGGATCCCCCGCAGCTTCCAGAAGCCCGTTGCGCAGGGCCTCCACCTCCTCGTCGCTGCGATGGATATGGGTAACGTAAGGCAGGTTCGGGGCTTCGGCAGTCACGGTCAGGATACGGGTGCCAGCCAGCCAGTCGGGCAGGTAACGCGCCGTCAGGGCATGGGTCACGCAGTCGGTCGCACAGACATCGGCCGTGCCCTTGGCGACCGCAGCGATCGAGGCATGGTGCCGGCCGGTTTCGATGACCTCGCCGAAGAACCGCCCTTCCCGGGCATGGGGCGCCACCAGCGCCCGCAGGGCGTTGAAGCCAGACTGGGAGTCGAACCCGTTGACGGCGACACGTTTGCCCCGAAGGTCGGTGATGTCTTCGGCACGGCTGTCCTCATGCACCAGAACGACGCTGCGATAGGATGAGCCCTCGCAAAGAGGGGCGGTGTAGCAGGGTGCTGCGACCAGACGGACCTTGTCGGCGAAGGCGTGGGTCAGGGGATAGCCGCAGGTCTGGGAAAGAAGCAGATCGGGTGCTGACCACTGCGCAAATCGGTCTCCGAAACCGCCACGGTCCAGCGATTCCGGAACATCGGACAGACCGTTGCGGCACAAAGCTGTGGCTATTCCGGCCCACCAGGCATCGGTCGCCGCACGCATGGGCTCCAGGTCGTACATGGGCAGGCTGGCAATGCTCACGTCTCGCGCCCGTACATGCTGCCCTCGAACTGCTCGTGTCCGTCGGTGATCTCGTACCAGTCCGGCTTGTCGCAGGTGTAGATATGGCGCACGAGTCTTAGATCCCCGCTGTTGTCCAGGGAACCTGCCGATACGGACGTATAGCCATCAAATGTAGGCTCCCAGAAGAGGCTCGACCCGCATTCTCCGCAGAAGCCGCGCCGAGCCTTGTCCGAAGAATCGAACCATTTCAGGCCACGTTTCTCATCAAAGACAATCCGGTCGCGATCGCAGGCACTGAAGGCCGCAAAGTTGCCGTGGCTTCTCTGGCACTGGCCGCAATGGCAGGCGACGATCTGGCGCAGCGTGCCGGTAATGCGAAACCGCACCGCGCCGCACAGGCAGCCGCCGGACGTTTCCTGTTCCTGGTTCATGGTTGTCTCCTCAATCCCTGATCTCGTCGATCAGGCGTGTTGCTAGCCTTGGTACATCGGGTGGCTGAACGGTGGCAGAACGGATCAGGGAATCAAAGTTCTCGGTGAGAATGCGAATGTGATCGGTGCTGTTGAACACGAAATAGACTTCGCCGGTATAGAGCACGGCACGGATCGGGCCGAAAATCGTCACCGGCGGGGCATAATGCTGCAAGGCGTCGAACAGAAACCAGCGCAGCGTGGGATAAAGTTCGTCGGCCAGTTGGGCGATGTTCTCCAGTTGCGCGCGCCGGTGGCCGGGTGCCAGGTCGCGCCAGATCCCTTCGCCACGGGCAAAGCCTTCCAGCGATTGCAGGGACGTGCAGACCTCGATGTCGGTCTCTGGCCTGCGCGTGTAGGCAAGGTTGTCCTGGGCAGACCGGGTCGCCAGTTCTGCGCTCATGCCGCGGCTGGCGCCAAACTCATAGGCATTGACCTCATCGGTCTTTAGAAGATCGGGCAGGGTGGTCGGCACATAGCGAACCTTGTAGCCCGCAGCCTCGGCGTGCCAGACGCGCAGACGTTCGTTGGCCGGATCTGCAGCGCCGGTCGCAATCTCCAGCGGTGGACCGACAATGGCTTCGTCGGCCTGATCCTCCTGACTCAGACCCAGGAGCCAGTCGGCACTGACCTGGCTGGTCTGGGCAATGGCGGCCACCGTATCGGCGCGCGGCAGGCGGTCGTCCTTGCCGGCCAGAAGCTGTGAAAGGGTCGAGCGGTCGACGCCGATCCTGCGCGCATATTCGGCCTGACGGCCGCCACCCTGCTCGATCAGCGCGGCAAGGCGTTCGCGGAACGGGCGGATGGTTTGTCGTCGATCGTAACGCGCCATGAAATCAGCACTTTCACATTGTTGACTTAAATCACCATATGCTGTGTTTAGTGACAAATCGATGCTGAATGTGCGCTAATCCCTACTGACATCAGGGTTATATGACGGTTCAATAAAACCTCTCTGGTTCTGTGAGCGCATGACCGATCCGTCCGTAAACCTTGCCCTGTGGCGTTGCTGGGAACTCCCGACCTGGGCCGTTGCCGGCACGATCTATGCCGCATGGTGTGGCCTGACCTGGTGGCACGCCGTGTTGCCGTTCTGGGTCCTGATTCCGGCAGGGGCACTTCTGATTTGTTGGCATGGCCATCTTCAGCATGAGGTCCTGCACGGGCACCCCACCCGCATTGTCTGGCTCAATGAGGCGCTGGTGTTCCCAGCCCTTGGTCTCTGGTTTCCTTATGGCTTCTACCGCGACAGCCATCTTGCCCATCACACCGACTGGCATCTGACCTGCCCGGTCGATGACCCCGAGAGCTACTATGTGACGCCGGAGAGATGGTCGCGCATGCCGGCATTCTGGAAGGCGATTCTGCGTTTCAACAACACCGTGCTCGGGCGCTTCCTGATCGGTCCCGCGTTGGCGACCTGGTCACTTTACGGCGGCACCGCGCGAGACTTCGCCAGGGGCGATACCACCAACCTGAAGTCCTGGTTCCTGCATGCCGTGGGCTGTGCTCTGGTGGTTGCCTGGCTGATCGCCGTGGGCTTCCCGTTCTGGCTCTACGCGCCCATGTCCTATTTCGGCATCTCGCTCATCATGATGCGCTCCTATGCGGAGCATCGGCCCGCTCAGGAGGTTGGCCATCGCATCTGTATCAATCTGGCCGAACCTCCGATTGCGCTGCTGTTCCTCAACAACAGTCTGCATGCCGTGCACCATGCTGCGCCCGGCGTGGCCTGGTACGATCTTCCGCGGCTGTTCCGTGAGAACCGGGAAACCTTCCTGGAGCGCAATGGCGGCTTTGTCTGGTATGGTTACCGCGACATCGTCCGGCGCCATTTCCTGACGCCCAAGGATGAGCCGGTACATCCTATTTATGATGAGAACCACTGCCGTCAGGTGCGCGTCTGACCAGTGCCATCGGCTCGAGTTGCTCATGGCGATCAAGCGTAAACAGGGCTAACGTTCCGCCTCCCGCTCTGGCCCCATAGTACTCATGATCAAGAATGAAGAACCCCACGCACTGGGCGTGTCCCTGGCGATCCCGACCCTGTTCGTGCTGCTGTGGAGCTCAGGGTTCGTCGCGGCCAAGATCGGGCTTGGTGAGATCGAGCCGCTCACGTTCCTCACCCTGCGCTTCGGGCTTGTCACGTTTCTGATGCTGGGGGTTGCACTGGCCATGGGGGCGCCCTGGCCAAAAACCTGGGGCGAGGTAGGCCATCTCGCGATCCTGGGGCTCATGATGCAGGCGATCTATTTCGGTGCGGCCTGGATCTCCATGTCCATGGGCGTGGGGGCCGGTACTTCGGCCCTCATCGTTTCCATGCAGCCTGTCTTGACCGCCATCGTTGCCGGGCGCCTCCTGGGCGAGGTCGTCGGCCGACGCCAATGGTTGGGTCTCATTATCGGTTTTGTGGGGGTCGTGCTTGTTGTCTGGCAGAAACTCTCGTTGGGCCTCGGCACCCCGGTCGGCATCTTGTGGTCGTTTGTCTCACTGCTGGGCATCACGGCTGGCACGCTCTACCAGAAGCGTTTCTGCCCGACCATGGACCCGCGCACCGGCGGGCTGGTCCAGTTCATCGTTGCCACGGCTGTGCTGCTGCCCCTCGCTCTTCTGCTTGAGGACGGCACGATCACCTGGAGCCTGGAGTTCGTGGGCGCGCTGTTTTATGTCGCCGTCTTCCTCTCGCTCATCTCGATCACCCTGCTCACGGTCATGATCAAGCGCGGACAGGCATCGCGCATGACAAGTCTGTTTTTCCTCGTCCCTCCGCTCACTGCCGTGCTGGCCTGGCTGGTTCTCGATGAGGAGATGAGCGGCCTGGCGATTGTGGGCCTCGTCTTTGCTGCCGTGGGTGTTGCTTTGGTCGTGGTTCCCGCGCGCAAGCCACGGCCGGTAACATGAAAGCGCTGATCGCGGCCTTCACTTGGCCGCGGCTTGGCTGGGGTCTGCTGACTCTGGCATTGGGTACGGCTGGCGGGTTCATCTTTTCTGCAATCGGGATACCCGCCGCCTTTCTGAGCGGTCCCATGGTCGCCGTTGCCTTCTGTGCGGTCCTGCGCATCCCGGTCGACCT
>CALIUG010000079.1 GCA_938048755.1 uncultured Alphaproteobacteria bacterium | reverse complement strand
AACGCTGGCGGCAGCACTACAACAGTGTCAGGCCACACAGCTCGCTGGGCTACAAACCACCCGCTCCCGAAGCCATCTTGCCCCGCCCTGCAGGTCTGCCCTACGCTACGCTCCGGTCAGCCCAGCAGGGCGACCATAACCACCGGACTCTAACATAGAAGGTGGACCACCTCTGTGGGGCAGGCCAGCCGGCCTCGACATGCACCACCGGGCGCTTCTGATAGAACGCGGCTAGCGTTGCAATGAAGGCCGTCGTCGTGTCTCCCTGCACCACCAGCAAATCAGGCCGCTCGGTTTCGAGCAACTCGGAAACGCCCAGCATGACTCGTGATGTCAGCTCCGGCAGGGTCTGGCGGTCACGCATGACGTTCAGGTCGCGTTCAGGGCTGATGCCAAAGTCGCCAAACGCCCGGTCAAGCATCGCGCGATGCTGTCCGGTACTCACAAGTTGGGGTTCAAACCGGTCGGATGCAGCGTTCATCGCGAGCACAATGGGAGCGATCTTGATGGCCTCTGGCCGGGTGCCCACGACAAGCGAGGCTTTCAAACGTTGCACCATAACTGCCCCCCTCCGGCATCTGGTCAATACGCTGCAAGCCCTGACATTGGGACCGTTTCGCTGCGCATCCTTGTTAAATGCAATTCACATGCCGATTTGGTTGCCCACGTCCGCTCGCTTGTGCTGTCTCTGCGAGTCGAGCATTTTACGGCATTTGCCGCCGTTCCCTGCCAACTCGCAAGAGTATTATACGCTAACTCTCTGATTTATGGAACGAATGTTCCATTCCAGATAGTGCCAGAATGTCACACCTGGCACCGGGTTCAAACCACGCACGTTCAGATCGTTCCATTTCGAAACGCGCTGCCCCGATGTGGCGTCGTCAAGGCCGTGGCATCAATAGTCCCAACGCCATTCAACCCCCGCACGGGCCGATGCGTTCGAACCGGCTTCGGTTGTCACCGTGATGTTGTCTGTGACATCGATTTCAACCTCTACAGCGCTGGAAGCCGCGCCGGTTCCCTGCTCGACGCCGACGTAAACACCCTCGGCGACATAACTTCCCGCACCGACCCTCGCATTCCCATCGTCATCGGTATCGACCCGCAGGACATCAACGCCCAATGCAGCGCGCGTGCGATCAAGAATACCGGAACCTCCGCTGGCGTTTCCTGTCAGCCCGGCCAGGGCTGTCGCCAGCTGCACAGCCTCCAGACCGGAAAGTGTCGAAGCGCTTTTGCCAAACAGGGTGCGTGCAAGGACCTCGTCTTCGGGCAAGGGGGGAACCGAAGAAATCTCCAGTTGCGGGTCTGAAACGCGGCCCGATACCTTCAACTGTCCCAGAACATCTCCGGCCTGCGCCTCTGCCACGACAACAAACGACGGATCAAAGTTGTCTTCAGGCCGTATGGTCACGTTTCCCTGTGTCAGCGTGAACTGGCTACTTGCCACGTCAAGCACACCGCGAACCAGATCGATCGTGCCATTCACCTGGGGGGCATCGGTTGTACCGGAAATTTCGACCCTGCCCTGCCACTCGCTTTCGAGTCCGCGGCCAAAGACCTTGAACCGGCGCGGAAAGTCGATGGTCAGATCGAGTTCGGCAGACCAGACCGATGCCGACCTGCTGGGAGCTTCAGCGCCCTTGTCCGCGAACACGTCCTGGGCGTGAAGTTCCGTCACGCTGGGTGGAAGGCTTTGGGCAACGTTGATGTTGACGGGCTCAGCCGTGATGCTGCCGGTGATTTTCCCGCCAAGGGCTGTCCCCTCATAGGAAATCGAGCCATCGGTCACGACCTCGGCGTTGTCCAGATTGACAACCCGGAATGCCTGGAGACCCAGCGTTGTATCGAGATTGAGGCCCTGATCCTTGTCGATGCTGGCATGGCCGTTGATCGTCAACGTTCCGGCATCACCATCGTTGCCGGTTGCCTGCAGGGTCAGGCTCCCGTCAGTGCCGATGGACGTCGTCAGATTCAGATCCTCGATCAGCGTACCGGCGGTGAAATTCTCATAACGCGCGTTTCTGACAGCCGCCGACCCCTCAATTTGTGGATCGTTCAGCGTTCCCGACGCAGCAATCGCAATATCCAGATCACCAGAGAGGATCTGATCGCCGATCGGAAGGCGATCCCATAGCTGGGCGAGACCACCCTGAATGGTGACCGTTGCCTTGAAAGGATCATCGTCAGCCGTCAGCAAGGTTCCTTCATCGGGATAATGGGTCAATGGCCATGCGATTGTGGCATGGGCCTCCAAACCGTCGATGCCGGCAATTTCCACCTTTCCATCCACGGACTTGCCATCCCAGCGGGCATTGACGTCCAGGTCGGCGGTATCGCCATCAGGATCAGCGTGCGACCCGACCCCGGTCGCCTTGAGATCAAGATGCGCCGTGGCACCACCGGCATCGGCCTTCAGATCAAAATCCCCATCCAGCACCCCTTTGAGGTCAAGCGCCTCGTGCAAGGCTCCAAATGCCGCAACTGGAACATTCGAGACTGCACCTGTTCCGGCCAGCGACTTCGGAGCCACATCGGCAGAGAGCGAGATATTTCCCCCGGCAAAATCAAGCGAGAGATCATCAAGCTTCACAGCCTCTCCAGCCACATTCACGGTAAACTCTCGAGCAAGAGAAAACTCCTCCTTACCAATTGTCCCACTCAGGGCGCTGAAAACCATATCGATATCTTGGGAAAAATCACCAGATAGCGTTGTTTCCACAGCCCAGATATCGGATCTGGCCTGCAGGTTCATGGAAAGATCATCAAGGGTGCCATCGGCCGAGGCGATCAGGCGGTGAATGACCTGCCCGCCGGCGCTCACGCCATCAGCAGACATGCGTGCTGAAACCTGGGGCGTGTTCATCACATCGAGTGCATCAACCGCAATACGCAGGTCCACAACCGACATGGCGTCCATGGTCACGTCAGCCACCGCCAGCCCCAGGGACACATCCTGAAGTCCTCCGGAACCGCCGCGCATCGTGAGGTCGACAAGCCCGGCTCCGGCCACATCCAGTCCGGCCAGAGAGGCCAGCGGCCCCAGGTCGGCGATGCCGCCTGCCAATCTCCCCTCCATGGGCCGTCCGTCCAGAGGCACGGTGAGGTCTCCGCCCAGATCCACCTTCAGGCCCTGCAATGTCACGCGCGACACGGTGATCTGCGTAAACGCAGGATCCGTTGACAGGCTGGCGCCCAACGCCAGTTGCTCGTTGTCTCGCGGCAGGGACGCGCCGACCCTTGTATCAAGCCCGTCGGCCACAGTGAGTTCGCTGATGGTCAGGCTGAGGCCGCCCAGATCAATGTCACCGTAATGTGCCTGCGCCAGGTCGAGACGCAGGTTCATGCCCGGCCGTTCCAGAGCGCCCGTCGCCGAAACGGAAAGCGTTCCAGCCGCCGCCAGTGCCGGGTCAAGCGCCTGAGCGATGGCGCCTTCAACGGAAATCGGGCCGGCCAGATTGGCCGAAACCATGCCTTGTGCCAGGTCGAGATCGATTTCGCCAAGTGCCTGCCAGATCGGCGAGTTCAAGGTCAGCTCCGTGATGTTCCAGAGCTCACCGCCGCCACTCAGGCGGGCTGAAATCTCCGGTGTGGCTCCCAGCAGCGCACCAACGGGATCGCCTGCAACGACGTCCATGCCCTGGACCGAGATCACGGCATCAACGCTCTCTGTCCAGCCCGTCGTTTGTGCGGCGGCCCGCAGAACGATGTCTCCCGTCATCGGTAGTCCGGCAAGGCCGGAAAGCTGCTCCAGATCGAGCTGTCCCGTCAGTGCGGTCAACACAACCTGCCCCTCGCCCACGTCCAGCGAACCCGTGGCATCCAGGCGACCGGCCGCGATCAACACGGCCGCGCTTTCCATTGCGATCTGATCGAACGCCTGATCGGCATGCAGAACGACCTTGAACCTGGGTTGGTCACCAAGCAGGCCATCCAGGCCGGGATCTCCGGCGGAAATTCCGTTCAGCGCGGTATCCAGCTCCACCTTCCATCCGGCACCCTGATCCAGGGCATGCACCTGTGCCTTCAAATCCAGGACGTCAGCCATGACACCCTCGCCAGCAAGGTCCGACAACGCGACATCGAGCTCCACGGCCGGCTGGGCGATTGTGCCGGTCACCACAAGGCTACTGCGCCATGCAGAGACCTGCGTCCCACCGGCCATGGCCAGCAGTGGAGCCAGGTCTCGGTTTTGGATCGTCGTGGTTACGTTCAGCATTTCGCTGTCGAGCGCAACAGTGCCCGCGGTCGCCACATGCGCGACCGCAAGATCAATCCAGGCCTTGTTGATCGTCAGCACGTCACCGGCCAGCACAACATCAAGGTCCAGGGCGATGGCATCGCCCACCAGGGGCTGCGTCGTTGCGTCAAGAAAGCTGCCGGCATCCACCGTACCGCTGACCGTGACGCTGGTTGCCGTGTCCGACAGGTTGCCCGCCAGTTCCAGGTCTGCGGAAAGCCCCTCGCCTGCCTCCAGGCTGAGTTGCCCTGTGAAGTCCGAAGCCGCACCTGCCAGTCCGGCTTTGAGCGACACTGCCGGTGCGCCTTCGATACCCAGCAACGTAATCAGGATACCGCCCGGCTCTTCGCTGGCATCCAGCGTCAGATCAAGCTGGTCGCGTCCCAGATCAAACGCGCCCTCAAGCAGCAGGTTACCCTTGCCGCCCATGTTCTGCATGACACGCAGATTCACAGAACCGGCACCACCCTGGGCAAGATCAGCTGAGCCCTGAACCTCAAATTCCAGCTTCTGACCGGTGACCGCTTCATCAATCGCCACACTGGCAATCTGGAGCTGGGACAACCGCACGCCGATGCCCGGAGGATCGGGCAGAACCTGGCCAGACGGTGCCGGTGCTTGCTCTGCATCAGCACCCGGCAAGGGAGCCCGCAGCATCGTGATCTGATCAACGGCAATCAAGTCGACATCTGCATCACCACCAAGCAATGCCCAGGGATTCCAGTCGATGGCAACGTCCCGCACATCCAGCCAGACCCCGTCGTGGTCAAGAAGTGTCACAGCGCCAAGGTTGATCTCCCCCGGCAATCCGGGCCCCAGATCCGACAGAACAACCCCGCTGCCGTCCGGTGATGCAAGCTGGGCATTAACCGTGTCGGTGATCCAGGCGCGTACGAATGCGCTGTCAATCAGGATAAAGACACCAGCGATCATCACCACCAGCAAGAGGCAAAAAACAGCCAGGACGCGCAGCAGGATCTTGCGCATCAGAATGCCTGTCCAAGGCTGATGTAGAACTGGAACGGGTCATCAACCCCATGACGTCGATCCAGTGGAAAGGCGACGTCAAAGCGTATGGGACCGACCACCGTATAGTACCGAAAGCCTAGTCCAGCGGCCCAGAACATCGGTTCATGCAGATCAGGCAGACGACCGTCATAGACATTGCCGCCCTCATAGAACGGCACGATGCCGATACTCTCGGTTACCTTGATGCGCAGTTCGGCTCCCACTGTCAGCAGGGAACGCCCGCCCAATGGCTTGTTTGCATCGTCCAGCGGCCCGACCGTCTGAAACGCATAACCCCGGATGGAGCCGCCGCCTCCGGCATAAAAGCGCCGGTTCGACGGAATGTTGACCAGTTCCTCACCCAGGCTGGTACCAAAGCTTGCACGCAGGCCCAGAACGATCCGGTCATCGCTGTCAAAAGACAGATAGGTCGAACCATCGATTTCTGTGGTCACGAACGTAACCGTACGCTCGAACGAACCGGTCCAGGGCGTGACCCGCGTACCGATCCGAAATCCGCTGGTCGGATCAAGAAAGTTGTTCGTGTTGTCCCAGTTGTATCCGACCGGCAGACCGAACAGGATCGACTGCTTGGTATCGCTGCTCTCTTCAATCTCGAGAAAATCATAGGCCACACCCCAGGTCCCGCGCAGGTGTTCGTTGACCGGCCATTCAAGACGCACGGAACCTTCCGAACCGGTCTGATCGAAGGCCTCGAGCTTTTCGCTCAACAGATCGGCCTCGACGATCAGGTCCTGATCGCGCGCCAGAAAGTCGGGCTTCCGGAAACTGTTGCTCAAGCGTTGCCGCTCCAGGCCGACACGCATGCGTGTCGAGAGCGTTTCGGCTTCTCCAAACAGATTTCGGTGCTCCCAGCTCGCCGTCACCTCCGGACCAAGATCCGTCGAGTAACTCAAGCCGGCACCGATCGAGCGTGGCAGGGATTCGCTGAACTCGGCGAGCATGGTTCTTTCACCGCCGGGATCAATGGCCGTGCCCTCGGGCCTGATCGAAACCCGTTCAAAGACATTTGCGCCCAGCAGACGGTTGCGCATGGCCTCAACCTTGCTCTGGTCATAGACATCACCGCGCTGCCACGTGATGTTGCGCTCGACCACGACAGGCAACACATCCACCAGCCCCTCGATCTGCAGATCCCCGAACCGGATCAGGGGACCAGGCTTGATGGTTATCTGTACCCAGATATCGCGATCGGGATGGTTGGCAAGAACCAGCCGGTCGCTGACTTCCGCGTACGGATATCCGCGGTTGTGCAACCAGCGCACAAGCGTGCTTTCGGCGCCCGCAATTCGGTCGGCAACCGCTGGCTCTCCGATTTCCAGGCCGCTTTCCGCCACACCCGGCAACCCCAACGGCGCATCAGGCGCACCGCCCAGATAGACGATCTCGAAGGTGGCCAGCGTGTACCGCGGTCCCGGGGCGATCGAGAGGTCAACCTTGTAGGGCGCAGCCTCGCCGGTGATTTCGAAACGTATGTCCGGGTCGTAGTATCCCTTCGAGCGCATCACAGCCGCAAACGTGCTGACATCGGTTTCAATGCGGCGCTGCAGTGCGTTTCGGGTCGGCGGCGGCCGGTCTTCAAGGCGGATAAGTTGAGAGCTGTCCATGATCAGCGCCTTGATCCCGTTTTCGTCGGGAACGTTGATCGCGACCTCATAGCTCGCGGTTTCAGTATCCGGATTAGGTTCATCCTCTGCCGCAGCTCCATCAGACCAGCCCATCGCAAAAACAAACAGCACGGCCATCAGGCCCGCCGAATGACAGCCTGTACGCGGGAAGATCAGGGAAGCGAGTGAAGACACCATCGTGCTTGCAATCTAGCAACCCGGAAGCCTGAAGGGTTGCAGAATCTTTCCATTTCTCGAACACAAACCGGGGAACCCGTCTTTGGAGGCGGTGTTGGGCAACATGATGGCGGGTTGCAGGTAGTGCACCTCATCACTGAACTCTGCGAGCCGGCATGTGATATTGTTGATACATCGCAATTCGTCTAGTTGTTTGCATCACTCGCTTGGAAAACGGACTTTCACATGTCTCTGCGCCTCAGAAGCCTCGTAATCGCCATCGCCCTCCTTTTTGGCATGCCTACTGCTGCGCACGCACAGATTGCCGTTTCCCGTCTTCTCATTGACGTGATCCCGGGCAACGAGCGTGAGGACATCGTGGTTTCGAACAACGGCGAGGACGTCGCCTATGTTCAGATAACCATCCGTGAGTACCTCAACCCCGGCACGGACGAAGAAGAACTGTTCGAACGGGATTCACCGCGCGAACTGGGTCTTCTGGCTTCTCCAAACCGGATGATCCTGCAGCCTGGCGAAAAGGCCATTCTTCGTCTTGCCGTGATCGAGCGTCCAACCGACATTGATCGGGTCTTCAAGATTTCCGTCACCCCGGTTGTTGGCGAGATCGAAAGTTCGACCAATGCCATCAAGCTTGTTTATGCCTTTGGGGTCATTGTCATCCTGCGGACCGAGACGCCAGAGCCAAGTGTCACCGTCACGCGCGACGGCAACATTCTCACCGTCGTCAACGACGGCAACACCATGGTCCAGTTCGGCTATGGCAAACAGTGTGATGCCAGCGGCGTTGAATGCACCGAGATACCCAACAAGCGTGTCTACCCCGACTCGACCTGGGTCTACGAACTCCCCGAGGACGCCCCCGTTACGTTCGAGGTCATTCGAAGTTGTTGTTGATGTGAACCTCAAAGGGGTTCTCCATGCTGGCATTGCCATTCAGTGACACCATCACGCCACTGTCGGCAGCATCGCGCCCGCCAATGCCGATGCCACTCTCGGCACCCACCAGATTGAAGTCGAACGACCCGGTGTAATTGTCTGTGGTTTCGGTATCGATGGAACGGTCGTACTGCGCTTCCAGCGACCCATAATCGTTCTGGAAGTTTGTGTTCGCATTGAAGAGATCCGCATTGAGTTCGCGCGAAGCACTCACGCCGATCGAAAGGTCATCCTCCCACATATCCTTGTCGGACCACGTGGCAGTAACATTTCCTTCAGGACCCGTGGTCCGGTCACCGACGCCGGCTGAGCTTCGATCACTGTAGCGGTAGATCGATTGGGCGCTGTAGAACCAGTTGTCCGTGCGATAGGAGAGTGTGAGCCTGGTGATTCCCAGGAATTCTCGGGTCGACTGCATGATACTGGTATTCCAGTTCACGTTGACGTTGTTTTCGTCATAGAGAATGACGCTTACCTGGGGTCCAAAGGACCACGAATCGCTTCCTCCGTTGCGGGTATAGGAAGCTGGCCTGCCCCACAGAGGTGGTCCACCTTCTATGTTAGAGTCCGGCGGTTATGGTCGCCCTGCTGGGCTGACCGGAGCGTAGCGTAGGGCAGACCTGCAGGGCGCGGCAAGATGGCTTCGGGAGCGGGTGGTTTGTAGCCC
>CALIUG010000078.1 GCA_938048755.1 uncultured Alphaproteobacteria bacterium | reverse complement strand
GTTATGGCGAAGAGGGCCGCTTCGACGACATCGCGACTGGTGACCTTCTGACTTGAGCTGCGCATCGGGCTCAAATCCCAATCGGGATCAAGAGGGGTCATGGTTTCTAGATCAGGAGGGAAGAGCGCAGTAACGCGCACGTTCGTTCCCGCGAAGGTCTGGCGTAGCGCCTCGCTCAAGCCGGCCTGGCCATGTTTGCCTGCATGGAAGGCGACCGATGCGCCATGGAGCGGTGTGTTGGGCAGGCCGGAGGTTGAGACAATGTTGATGATGTCGGCTCCTGGTGCGGCTCTGAGCGCATGTGAAAAAGCCCTGGTGACCAGCAGGGTTCCGGTCACGTGGGAGCTGATCACTGCTGCAATCTCTGCATCATCGTGATCGTCAAGGTCGCCTGATTGCCACATCGCGGCGTTGTTGATGAGACCGTCGATCCCCTCCGTCCGGACGGCAAGTTCACGTGCTGCCTGGGCAGCATCCAAAGGGCTTGAGAGATCAAGAACCTGGATGACGGGGTCTTGCCCCGTGCGTCGGGCGATGGCATCGCGCGTACTTTCGAGAGCGCTCAATGTGCGGCCGGTCAGGACAACTTTGGCACCGGAGTCAGCGAGTGAGATGGCAAAGGCTGCGCCCAGGCCGCGGCCGGCCCCGGAGATGACAAAACAGCGGCCTTCCAGGTTTTCTGAGATCGCCATGCCAACTCTCCTCTGGATGGTGCAGGAGGAGTTATATAAAGTATTTGCTTTCTATATGGCAAGCGGCCGACGGATTGTCGCTCTTACTCGATGACACCCATCTCGCGCAGGCGCTCGTCCAGGAGGCGGCTTTCTACGCCCAGGGCAAAGGCCATCATGAAGTCCTCCTCTGCCGAGGTGTGGTCGCCAAGTGCACGATAGGCCAGGCCGCGTCCGAAATAGGCTTCGCCGGCATCGGGTGCACGTGAAATGACGTCGGCAAACTCGATCAGCGCAAGCTCATAAAGGTCCTGCTTGCCGTAGAGGAATCCGCGCGCGATCTGGGGTTCGGGCCAGAGCGGATCGAGTTCGATGGCGCGGTTGTAGTCTTCCAGTGCGCCGGAATAGTCGTTGTCGGCTGATTTGGTCTGGCCACGTTCCAGATAGAGCTGGGGCTGGGCACCGAAATAGGCCAGAGCGGCGTCGTAATCGATGATGGCACCGGTCATGTCGCCGGCCATGCGCCTTGCGCGCGCCCGGCCCACCAGCAACAGGCCCTCGGTCGGGGCCAGCGCGATGGCACGGTCATAACTGGCCAGCGCATCCAGGATGTTGCCCATGGCAACCTGTGCTTCGGCCAGATTGGCGTGGGCATCGGCGGCGGCGGGTTGTTCGCGTGTCACGGCGGCAAAGTCGCTAGCGGCATCGGCGAACCGGCCGATGGCCATGAGCGCAACGCCGCGGTTGTAGAGCGCATCGGCATAGGTCGGTGCGATGGCGATGGCGGCGTTGAAATCCTCGACGGCAACTTCGTGCTGGCCTTGAATCTGGGCGATGACACCCCGGTTCTGGAACATCACCGCAAGCTGTTCGGGTTCCAGTTCGCTGGATTCGATTGCCTGGGTCAGAAGCCGACGCGAGGTTTCGATATCGCCCGTCTCGGCGGCCAGATAGGCAGCCTCGATATCGCTTTGCGCATCGGCCAGCACAGGGAGCGAAAGGGACATCACCAGAAGGGTGATCAGTGGGCTAAGACAGGTCCGTTTCATAACTCTGTTTTTGCGATGTTTGTCATCAGGCTGCAAGAGTGCGCACAACTTTCGGGCTAGATTGTGATTCGGGCCGAGGATGGCGTGACCAGCCCTTCGTTGTCGGGCAGCTTCGCCATCAGGTCGCTGAAGTCCTCGTCGGCCCTGCGATCGGGAAGTTCATCGGTCCAGACTCGGAATCCGGTCAGTTCATAGGCGCCGAACGAGGTGATCATGGCGACATCGGCGGCATCGCGTCCCCGAACCATGAGGATACGTCCAAGACGGGGGATGTTGTGGCGTGCGTCGAAGGTGTACCAGCGTCCACCCAGATAGATTTCCGTCCAGCCGCTGAAATCACCCAGGCCGGTTGCAGGCACGCCGATGTTGCCGAGGTAACCGCTGACATAACGCGCGGGAATGTTCATGGCCCGGCAAAGGGTGACCATCAGATGCGCGAAGTCTCGACAGACCCCCGACTTCTCGCGGAAGGCATCGTGGGCCGTCTTGGTGGGGCGACCGAACTTGTAGTCAAAGGTGGTGCGCTCATGGACAAAGTCGCTGATGGCCTGAACAAGCGGCCAGCCTGTCTGGATGTGCCCGAACTGCTGCCAGGCGAAGTCCACCAGTTCGTCGGATTCGCAGTAACGGCTGGGCGTCAGATACAAAAGCGTTTCCGACGGCAGGTCTTCGACCCGGCACTGGTCGCAACCCAGCGCGCTGGCATCCAGCGGCTCGTCGAGATCGGCAATGCAGTCGGACCACAGGGTCAGATCGCCCGGAGGCGCAACAATCCGCGTGATGTGGTTGTCGAACAGGTCCCGATAGCTGGTCTGATCAATCCCGGGTGTGGTGTTGATCGCTGTCGAGCCGATGAAGCGGGCCGTGCAGTCGGGATGGGGCGAGAGTGCGAGCAACATGGGCACGGGCATCTGACAGGTCAGTGTAATCTCGAATCCGAATCGGATGAGCATGTCTCAGGGTCCAGGTGAGGGGCTTGCCCCTGGGCATAGCCGTTGTCTTGCGGGCAACATGGTGTGCCGGTCGGCGCGCCTGCATGAAGGCCGGAATTCTGTTCGGCGCTTCCAGATTGCGTGAAACATAACACAGGGCGTGTGAATTCGCGCGGTTGCCCGAATGACTTCGTCAAATTGGGTGAAATTGGCTGGTGTTGGTATGAAATTGGACCACAAAGGTCTACTTGATCATGGACAGACCCGGGAGGCTGGTCTAAACCGCTGAGCATTCGTTCAGGGGTGCTGACGGACCCCATTCTATGCGCTAGCCTTGATTCCGCATGCCCTCCGGGAGTTCTCCCAATGCCTCTTGCCCTGTTGAAATACGGCCTTTCCAAAGGTCATCCGGTGCCTCGCGCCCTGCCTGCCGAAACCGACCTCAAGGACTCCTATGACATCGTCATTGTGGGTGGCGGCGGTCATGGTCTGGCCACGGCCTATTATCTGGCGGCCGATCACGGCATCACCAATGTCGCGGTGCTCGAGAAGGGTTATGTCGGCGGCGGCAATACCGGCCGCAACACGACCATCATCCGATCCAACTACCTGACCCCTGAAGGCGTGAAGTTCTATGACGAGTCGGTGACCCTTTATAAGGACCTCGCCAACGACTTCGACATGAACCTCATGTATTCCGAGCGCGGTCACTTCACGCTGGCCCATACCGACAGCGCGATCCGCACCATGCGCTGGCGTGCCGAGGTCAACAAACACATGGGCATCGAATCCGAGCTGGTGCTGCGTGACGAGCTCCAGAGGATGGTGCCGGAACTCAACTATTCCGAAGATGTGCGTTATCCCATCATGGGTGCGCTGTATCATGCGCCGGGTGCGATCGCGCGCCATGATGCGGTGGCCTGGGGTTACGGCGCCGGTGCCGCCAAGCGCGGTGTTCATATTCATCAGAACACCGAAGTGACCGGATTCGAGATCACCAAGGCAAACGGCAGTCCCCAGCGTGTCACCGGCGTGCACACCAACCGCGGCACGATCAAGGCCGGCAAGGTGATCCAGTGCGTAGCCGGCATGTCGGGTGTGGTCTCGGACATGGCCGGTTTCAAACTGCCGCTGAAGACCATTCCGCTCCAGGCCTGCGTCAGCCAGCCGCTGAAGCCGTTCCTGGACGCGATCGTCGTTTCAGGCAGCCTGCACGTTTATGTCAGTCAGTCCTCGCGCGGCGAACTGGTGATGGGCGGCTCGACCGACCCCTACGGTGTCTACATGACGCGCTCGACCCTCGACTTCAAAGAGGGGCTGATGATGCACATGATGGAACTGCTGCCCTATATCGGTGAGGTGAAGCTGTTGCGCCAATGGGCCGGCATGACCGACATGACGCCTGATTTCGCACCGATCATGGGCGAGACGCCGGTCGACGACTATTACATCGATGCCGGCTGGGGCACCTGGGGCTTCAAGGCCACACCGGTCTGCGGCAAGCGCAATGCCGAGATGCTGGCCACGGGCAAGGTGCCCGAGACGATCCAGCCCTTTGCTCTGCAGCGTTTTCACGATTTCAAGCTGGTCGGCGAAAAGGGTGCCGCCAGTGTTGGCCATTAGGGAGACGGCGCGATGAAGATCATGCCTTGTCCGCTCAACGGTGAGCGTAACATTTCGGAATTCGCCTATGGCGGCGAAGTGCTCGATTTGCCCGCCCCCGATTGCGATGACGAAACCTGGATCGACTTTGTCTATCTGGAGAACAACACGGCAGGAGTGGTGCGTGAATGGTGGTACCACACGCCCACCGCCTATTGGTTCATCGCCGAACGCGACACCCGCACCGACGAGATTCTGAAAACCTATCCGGCAAACGAGGTCTTCAAGGACCGCGTTGACTTTGCCGCGCCTGAAGCCCCCGCGGCGAAGGAATAGACGCCATGTCCGCCAACAACCGTCTGCCTTCACCCCGCGGCCTGCTGGTCGATCGCAACGAGCCCGTCGAGTTCACCTTTGATGGCAAGAAACGCGTCGGCCTGAAGGGCGACACCATCACCAGTGCGCTCTGGGCCGATGGCGTGAAGACCCTTTCGCGCTCGTTCAAGTATCACCGTCCCCGCGCCACACTTTCGGCTGCCGGACACGATGCCAACAGCCTGGTCCAGATCGGTGACGAACCCAGCGTCGTGGCCGATTCCCGCGTCATCGAACCAGGCATGGTCGTTGAAGCTCAGAATGTCGTGGGCAGTCTCGATCACGACCGCGCGCAGATGCTCGACAAGTTCGGCAAGTTCATGCCGGTGGGCTTCTATTACAAGACGTTCTTCCGGCCCAAGGGCGCATGGAAGTACTGGGAGCCGATCATTCGCCGTATGGCCGGCCTGGGCAAGATCGACCTCGACGCGCCTCATGGTTACTTCGACAAGCAGTATCTGTGGGCTGATGTCTGTGTTGTCGGCGGTGGTCCAGCCGGCATGTCTGCTGCGCTGGAAGCCGCGGAAACAACCGATGATATCGAAGTCATTCTGGTCGAGGAGAATCCGGAGATCGGCGGTTCGCTTACCTATGCCCGCTTCGATGCCGAAGGCAAACGTGCAGCAGCAGAACGCGAGAACCTGATTTCGGCCGTGCGCGCCAAGAGCAACATCCGCATCCTTGAAGGTGCCTATTGCAACGGCTGGTTCACCGATCATTTTCTGCCCGTCATCCAGGGCAACCGCATGTTCAAGCTGCGCGCCAAGGCCGTGGTCGTGGCGACCGGCAGTTACGAGCAGCCGCTTGTTTTCCGCAACAACGACCTTCCCGGCGTGTTGTACGGTTCGGCCGCCCAGCGCCTGATGAACCGTTATGGCGCCAAGCCGGGCGAGCGTGCCGTGGTGGCGACGTCCAATGCCGATGGTTATGCAACGGCTCTCGATCTCATCGAGTCCGGTGTCGAGGTGGCCTGCATCGCCGATCTCAATGCCGAACGGCCCAGGCATGATCTGGCCGATGCGGTCGCCGATCACGGCGTGCCGATCTCCCTGGGTGCCACGGTTTATGAAGCGATTGGCAAGCCGCATCTCAACGGCATCGAAAGCGCACGTGTTGCCAAGATTGTGGGCGAGGGCCGTGTTGCCGATCGTCATGACGTCTTTGATTGCGACACCATCATCTCATCGATCGGCTGGCAGCCCACCGCCAACCTGATCTGGCATGCCGGTGGCAAGACGCCCTACAACGATGCCACGTCGATGTTCGATATTGCCGAGATGCCCGATGGCATGCATGCCGCGGGCTCGGTTGCCGGGTGTTTCCTGATCGACACGGTGATCGAGCAGGGCCGTGCGGCAGGCTGGTCTGCGGCCAAGGATGCCGGTTTCTCCAAGGGCACCATGCCCAGCGTAAGGAACGACAAGGGCGAGATGGGCCAGAACCACCCCTGGCCCATGTTCGAGCATGCCAAGGGCAAGGACTTCATCGACTTTGACGAAGACCTGCAGATCCACGACCTCAACAACGCCGTGGCCGAGGGATACGCCCATATCGAGCTGATGAAACGCTTCTCGACCTGTGGCATGGGCCCCAGCCAGGGGCGTCATTCCTGGCTCAATGCCATTCGCCTGAACGCAAAGGCCAATGGTCTGAGCGTCAACGAAGCCGGCATGACGACGCAGCGCCCGCCCTACACCGCCGAGAAGATCGGCGTGCTGGCTGGCCGCAGCTTCGAGCCCAAGCGCATGACCTCCATGCATCACCGCCACGCCGAAGCCGGCGCTGCCATGATGTTGGCAGGTCTGTGGTATCGCCCGGAGGTTTATGGTGCCGGCAGCGACCGCGTGGCAGCGATCCACGGTGAAGCCAGGAACGTGCGTGAGAATGTCGGCCTGATCGATGTCTCGACCCTGGGTGGCCTGGAGATCCGGGGCCCCGATGCGGCCGAGATGATGGAGCGCATGTACACCTGGGCCTACAAGAAACAGCAGGTGGGCCGCGCCCGCTACACGCTGATGACCGACATGACCGGCGTCATCACCGATGACGGTGTCGCCTGTCGATTCGATGACAACCATTTCTATGTCACCGCGACGACGTCGGGCGTGGATGGCGTATACAAGGAGATGCTGTTCTGGAATGCCCAGTGGCGCCTGAAGGTCGATGTCACCAACGTCACGGGCGCCTATAGCGGTGTGAACATTGCCGGTCCGAAGTCGCGCGAGGTCCTGGCCAAGCTGACTGACGAAGACGTCTCTGCCGAAGGCTTTCCTTATATGGGCGTGCGCATGGCCACGGTCGCGGGCATTCCCTGCCGCATGTTGCGGGTCGGTTTCGTCGGCGAGCTGGGCTTTGAAATCCATTGCCCCGCCCATTCGGGCGAAGCGCTGTGGGATGCCATCATGGAAGCGGGAGCCGAGCACGGCATCAAGCCGTTCGGTGTCGAATGCCAGCGCCTGCTGCGTCTGGAAAAAGGCCACATCATTGTCAGCCAGGACACCGATGGCCTCACCAATCCGCTGGAAGCCGACATGGACTGGGCGCTGGCCAAGAAACGCCCTTTCTATATCGGCAAACGTTCCATCGACATCCGACGCGAACATCTTGATCGCAAGCTGGTCGGCTTTGAACTGGAAGGTGGTGAAGCCGCCACCCTGCCCAAGGAATGCCATCTGGTGATCAAGGATGGCGATATTGCCGGACGCGTGACGTCCTGCAGCTTTTCGCCGACCCTGGGCAAGGCGATCGGTCTTGCCTATGTCGAGCTCGATCAGGCCGAACCTGGTTCCAGCTTCCAGGTCCGGATTGATTCCGGGCATGTCAGCGGCAGGAAGGTGAAGATGGATCTCGACAACCTTGTCACCTGCAAGGTCGTCCCTCTGCCTTTCTACGATCCCGAAAACGCCCGCCAGGAGATGTGAGATGCCAGATGCAATCTCTCCGACCGACCTCGTCCGTCGCTCGAACCTCTACCGTGTGAGCACCGGACTCGGTGCGTCCTGGGCCGACGTCAACGGCTTTGCCTGCCCGGCCGATTATGGTGACGCCGCGGGCGAAGCCTCTGCCGCGGCGCATCTGGGCATTGCCGATCTCACGGCCCTGCCGCGTGCCGGTTACAAGGGCTGGGACATGGCAGGCTGGACCGCAAGTCAGGGCGTTGATCTGCCCGATCCCAACCAGGCAAGGCCGCAGTCGGACGGCACGCTGGCCTGCCGTCTTTCCGGCGGTGAGCTGCTCTTGCTGTCTGATGATGGTGCCGCTTCGGCCACCATCGACAAGCTGGCCGATGCCTGGACCATGGAGGACGCGGTCTGTTACCCGGTGCCGCGTTCCGACACGAATGCGCGCATTGCCATCACCGGTGCCAGCGTGCCCCACATGATGGCCAAGATGTGTGGCATCGATCTGCGCGCCCATCGCTTCGATAACCACCGTATCGCCCAGACCAGCGTGGCACGCATGAACGCCATCCTGATCCGCAACGACCGAGGCGACACTTACGCTCTCGACATGGTGCTCGACAGCGCCTCGATCGTTTACATGTGGGAATGCCTGACCGACGCCATGGCCGAGTTCGATGGACGTGCCGTGGGCCTCGACGCTGTACGGGCACTGGCAGGCTGAACTGCTGACCCGCAGCCGGATACAGCAATTCCGATAGCCCCGCCCCTGACATGACTTTGCGTCAGATGTGATGTTAGGCTTCTGTCATGACGGTTACGCCAAACCCGTTCCCGAGTTCGATGCCCGAGGGTTACCAGCCCCTTGAGGATGAGCCGGCGTTTGACGCCGCGCGACACCTTGCGTTGGAGGCGCCCGGGCAGATCTGGTCGCTGGCCGATTTCGGCTATGGCGATGATGTCATTGCGACAACGCCGTCCCCGGTTGCGGCGGCAGGTCCGTTCCGCCTGTTGACTGACGAGGGTGTGGTCGCGGTCCAGAAGGTCTGCCGCGACCTGCGTGACGCCAGGCGCATGGAAGAGGGCCAGCGCACGAGCGCCTATGTGCCCGGCGCGGTCTATCGTTCGCGGTTTCTGCGCGACCTGACCAACAGCCCCGAGGTTGCGACGTTCCTGTCGGAGATTGCCGGTACACGGCTTCTGCCGCATTCGATGCCGTCCCAGCAGGTCTATATCAACTATGCGCCTGATGATCTCTCCAAGGCGGTCGACAACTGGCATGTCGATTCCATCGGCTTCGACTACGTCCTGATGGTAAGCGATCCGGCAACGCTCAACGGTGGGCGTTTCGAGTTCTTCCGCGGCACCATGGAACGGGTCGCCGAACTGCTGGACACGCAGGTCTCGGAACTGACCGAGGGTTTCGCCGATGATCTGCCGTCCGAGCTGGTCGAGACCATCCATTTCCCCGGACCCGGTTATGCCCTTTTCCAGCAGGGCCATCTGGTCCTGCACCGGGCCACACGTCTGTTCGAAGTGGCCGAGCGCATCACCCTGGTGCCCGGATACGTCGCGGCAGATCAGTCCGGGGAGGATCCAACCAAGGTTGAGCGCATCACGACCTGGGGAGAACCCGGCATCCTTGCCGAACTGGCGCGGCATGCGGCATGGCAGTCCGGCGTGAAACTGCAGAACATCGTCGAACACTTGCCGATCGCAGATGACACCGAAGCCATCATCGCTTCCCTCAGGAACGCAACGGCCGACATCGACCGCCTGATTGACAGTCTGGAAGAAAAGAGCTGACGCCCACCTACTCCGCGGCGAGCGCGGCTGATGTCCGGTCCTGGGTCAGTTTGCGCGAAACCCACCAGGCGACATGGCGGTTGTGGGCTTCCAGATGAGAGAGCGGCGCCTGTCCGGCGCGACCGGTTTCCAGAGCCTTCTGGATTGCCGTATTGATCGGTGAGTCTTCGTCGTTGAACCGGTTAAAGAACGCCGTGAAGTCCGCGACCTGTTCGGCATAGTTTGGCAGCTCGCGCGCGCCTGCGGGCACCAGGATATCGGCGGCCATGCGTGAGCGCCCGGACTCGACCGGCTCGACACGGATCAGCAGGCCGCAGTCGGGCTGCAGGTAGATGAAGAAATTGGGCAGCACATAGATCAGCAGGAAGTTGGTGCGCTGAAAGTCGTCGAGGCCTTCGAGCGGCTTGAGGAAGCAGCCGGGCATGACCACCTCGCCGGAGGCCGTTGTTTCCAGAAGCTCCTGGCGCGCAGGCGTCCAGAGCATGGTCCAGTCCTCACCGACCACGGCACCGGCCTCTTCACCGGGGAAGACATCCTGGAAGGTCTGGGGGTGCAGGCCGGCATGATGATAACACTCGCCATTGTCCTGCATGACCTTCCAGTCCCAGGGGATGATGCCGCAATCGACGGTGTCGACCGTGACCCAGTTATCCAGATCATAGGCCGCAATACGCGGGTCCAGATCGGCCAGGCGCGGCGCCAGCGCGTCGGCCTTGCCGTCCAGGTTCACATAGACGAACCCCTGCCAGACTTCATGGTTAAGGGTTTCCAGCGCACAGGTTTCAGGATCAAAATCGGGATGCTGGTCCATGTCGGGTGCACGGCGCAGGGCTCCGTCGAGACCGTAGACCCAGGCATGGTAGGGGCAGGTGATGACGGCCTTGCGCCCGGTTCCCTCCAGCAACTTCATCCAGCGGTGGCGGCAGATGTTGGAAAAGACCCGCAGTGCCCCGTCGTTGCCCCGCAGCATGACGATCGGCTCGCCCAGGATCTCGCGCGTCACATAGGTGCCGGCTTCGGCGACCTGATCGGCGCGTCCGATGGCAATCCAGCCTGCGCGGAAAATGCGCTCGCGCTCAAGTTCGTGGATCTCCGGGTTGCAGTAGGCGTCAGGCGGCAGGGTGCGCCATCCGGTATTACCGTCCGCCGCCATGCCCGCCATGGTTTCCAAAGTCTGGGATGTGGTCGTGCGCGGTGTCTGCATGGGGAGTTCCGTCGGTTTCGCGCGTACCTTCCGAACCTGAGGGCCGGCTGTCAAATCGCATGACAGGCAGGGGTTGTGGAAAACGCGGATCAGGCGTTCAGAAATTGAACTTGACCCTGGCGTTCATGTGATGAACATTGTGCCTGAAGGTTGGCGAAGGCATGGAATCCGTGCTTCACCCGGCCTGCGGTAGCGTGGCTGGACCCGCGACCATTCCCAAGATGCAGTATCTCACACATTCTTCCATCACAAGATCGGCCAAACCGTGAGTGTCACTCCGCGCGCCTTCGACGCGCCCCTTCCTGACCTGGACGGGGCCTCCATTCTGGTCACAGGCGGAACGGGATCGTTCGGCCAGGCCTTTGTTGCGACCGTGCTGTCGCACTTCAAACCACGCAAGCTGATCGTCT
>CALIUG010000077.1 GCA_938048755.1 uncultured Alphaproteobacteria bacterium | reverse complement strand
AAAGAATCCCTTTGCGCCTGCTGCTTCGTAAGCGTGGGCGCGCGCGAGAGCCTCGTCGAGCATGGCGTCGTCATGGCTCTCCGGCTTGGCCTTGAGGAAGAGATCGGTGCGCGCGTTGACGAAGAGATCGATACCCGCATTCCGG
This sequence comes from uncultured Alphaproteobacteria bacterium, assembly GCA_938048755.1. Taxonomy (GTDB): domain Bacteria; phylum Pseudomonadota; class Alphaproteobacteria; order SP197; family SP197; genus SP197. The sequence continues at coordinate 23,581 of CALIUG010000077.1, read as the reverse complement.
CCGGCCCCGACCGCTCCGGCGACCCGCGCGGCATGGTCATCGGGTGCATAGAGCCCCTCACCGCCGATGATCCGGTCCTCCAGATTGATGCCAACCGCACCGGCCGCGACCACCCGTTCGACGTTGGCTGCAACCTCATCGGCGTTCCGGCCATACCCGGATTCGAAATCGAGGCTGACGGGCAGATCGACCGCAGAAACGATGCGCTCCAGATTGGCCAGGGCAAGATCGAGCGGCAGTTGTTCGGCATCCTCGAAACCGTGGGCAGCGGCAACAGGCCAGCTTCCCGTGGCGAGCGCCGACGCGCCGGCACCAGCGACAGCCTTTGCCGAACCGGCATCCCATATGTTGAACAACACCACGGGGCGGCCCCTGACGTGAAGGGATGCAAACGTTTCGGCCTGTTGGGACTGGGTCGCCATGGTCATGTTCTCCGGTTTCTTTCGCGTCAGCCTTTCACGCGCAGGTTCCCGGGGTCAACCAGCGCCTCAAGGTGCAGTGTTGCCGGCACACGCACCGTGGCAACCTCCAGCTCGTAGCTGCCTGAGGCGAGATAGTCGCGATCGATGCCAGGATGGCGCACGTAACCATAGCCGATGGATTTGCCGACCGTGTGGCCATGGCCGCCCGAGGTCAGCCAGCCGATCACCTCACCGTTGCGGAAGATGGTTTCGCGGCCGTGGAGGGCCACAGCGGGGTCCTCGACCGTGAAGCAGGCGAGCTGTTTGGAGACACCCTGGGCCAACTGCTTCTCGATCGCAGCGCGGCCCTGGAAGTCGATATTCGAGCGGGTCTTGCAGGCCCAGGAAAGGCCCGCCTCGACCGGGGTGTGGTCGGGGCCGATATCGCTGCTCCAGGCGCGATAGCCCTTTTCCAGGCGCAGACTCTCGATGGCACGATAGCCCGCAAGCGCCAGACCGTGAGGTTCACCCGCCGACGTGACGGCGTCGAACACGGCACCGGCGCTGTCGCTGGGCACATGGAGTTCCCAGCCCAGTTCACCGACATAGGTGACGCGGATGGCGCGCACGGGAGCACCGGCAATCCGGATCGTTCTGCAGGTCGCAAACGGGATCGCGGCATCGGAGACGTCGTCCTGCGTGACGCCTGAGAGGATGTCGCGAGCGCGCGGCCCCATGAGCGTGAGCACGGCATGGGCGGCTGTGACATCGATCAGGCGCGCGTCACCGTTGGGGGGAAAATGACGGACGATCCAGTCGGCATCGTGGGTGGCAAACCCGGTGCCGGTGACGATGTAGAAGGTCTCATCATCCAGGCGCGTGACCGTGAGGTCGCATTCAATGCCGCCCTTGGCATTGAGCATCTGGGTATAGATGACGCGGCCTGGCTCACGCGCGACGTTGTTGGCGCAAATCCAGTTCAGCGCCGCTTCCGCATCACGTCCCGTGACCAGGAACTTGGCAAAGGAACTGGCGTCGAACAGGGCGGCGGCTTCGCGACAGGCGCGGTGTTCGCGCGCAACGGCATCATACCAGTTGGGCCTTCCGAAGCCAGGTTCATCCCGGCGCGGCTCACCATCACGGGCGAACCATTTGGCGCGTTCCCAGCCGAGCTTGGCGCCGAACACGGCACCGGCACGATCGAGACGGCCATAGAGCGGTGAGACACGCAGAGGGCGACCGGCCTCATGCTCGACATGAGGATAGGCAACGTCGTAGTGGCGGGCACAACCCTCGACCGTGAGTGTGCGCACGAAGGCCGGATCGCCATGGGGCTGGCCGAAACGGCGGATATCCACGGCCCAGAGATCCATGGGCGGCTCACCGCCCGCGACCCACTCGGCCAGCGCCTTGCCCGCGCCCCCGGCACTGGCGATACCGAAAGCGTTGAAGCCCGCGCCGACATAGAAGTTCCGCACCTCCGGCGCCTCGCCCAGGATGAACCAGCCGTCGGGTGTGAAACTCTCAGGACCATTGAGAAGCTGTTTGACCCCGGCGGTCTCCAGGGCAGGCACACGCGCAACGGCGTTTTCCATGTGCTGCTCGAACCGCTCCCAGTCGGCATTGAGCAGGGAGAAGTGAAAGCCCCGGGGAATGCCGTCGCGCGCCCAGGGTTCGGGGTTGGGTTCGTAACCGCCCATGACAAGGCCGCCGACCTCTTCCTTGTAATAGGTGCGCCGGTCGGGATCGCGCATGGTCGGGAGGTCTTTGGGCAGGCCGGGAATGGCTTCGGTGATGAGGTACTGATGTTCCATGGACGCGAGCGGCACGCTGACGCCCGCCATGGCGCCCAGTTCACGGGCCCATTGGCCCGCGCAGTTGACGACGGCTTCGCAGGTGATTTCACCTTCCTGCGTCATGACACCCGTCGCCCGGCCCTTTTCGACGCGGATGCCGGTGACGGGGCAATCTTCAATGATCGTGACACCGGCACGGCGCGCACCGGTGGCCAGCGCCATGGCGGTGTCGGAAGGGTTGGTCTGGCCGTCGCTGGGGAGCCAGGCCGCACCGACGACATCGTCGATCTGCATGGCAGGCCAGAGGTCGAGCGCTTCGGCGGGCGTCAGGATGTCCATCTCGAGCCCGAAGCTGTGGGCGACCGTGGCCTGACGCTTGAGTTCGGTGAAACGGTCCTGGTTGCAGGCCAGGCGCAGACCGCCGGTCTGGCGCCATCCCGTCGCCTGCCCGGTCTCTTCCTCCAGGCGCTTGTAGAGCTCGACGCTGTGACCCAGCAGGCGGGTGATGTTGGCGCTGTTACGCAACTGGCCGACCAGCCCCGCAGCATGCCAGGTCGACCCGCTGGTGAGCTTGTTGGCTTCGAGCACGACGATCTCGGACCAGCCCTCGTGCGCCAGGTGATAGGCCGTCGAAAGGCCGATGATACCGCCACCAATGATGACGGCGCGCGCATGCGTTGGAGGCGTAGTCATGCTGTGTTCCGCCAATCGGTCAGTGCGTTTTCAAAGCGATCCAGATTCTCCGCCGTGTAGGCGCGGTAATCGAAATCGAGGGTGGAATAGGTTTCCTGGATCATGCTCCACATCGCTTCACGCTGGAGCGAGGCGCATTTCATGGCGCCGTAGCGATGCATCAGGTGATCGTCGGGTTCGCGTTCGAAATAGGCTTCCAGCATCCAGCGTTCCTGTTCGGGCGAAAGCTGGTTGTTGGAAGCAAGGCCGCCCAGGTCAAACAGCGGGGAGTTGAAGCCGGCATACTCCCAGTCGATGAGCCAGATGCGTGCGCCGTCATCGATGACATTGGCGGGCAGAAGATCGTTATGCCCATAGACCAGTCGGACATCGCCAACGGCTTCTTCAAGCTCGCCGGCAAGAGTCATCAGGCCGGGCAGGCTGTCGGCCAGACGATGCCCGTCATCGCGCATACGCCCAGCGTAATCACGCAGGACATGAAAAACCCAAAACAGGGGGGCAGCGCCGCGCAGATGGTTGGGCGCATCATGGTGCAGGCGTTTGATGACCGGCAGGAGGCGTTCAAGGTTGGCCTGTTCGCGCACGTCTTCCTCACCAAAGGTCTTGCCCTCGATGAACTGCGTGACCTGTGCCCCGGGCTCGACATGGAGCAGGGCCGGCGCAACACCAGCTCCGATCGCGGCCCGGCTGCTGGCAATCTCGGCGGTGCGCGTGATGCCGTGTTCGGGAATATCGCCGCCAATGCGCACGAAGTAGGCCGTGCCATCGTCGACAACCTTGAAATTGACGTTGGTGATGCCCTCACCCAGAGGTTCAGGCAAGACCGGCCCTTTCCAGAAGGAGAGTCCGGCGGCCCGGCGGCGTGCGGTATCAAGCGGAGTCTCGGCGGTCATATCAGGCAACTCCCAACTGTGCCTTGCGCTGGCGACTCCAGGACTGAATCAGCCGGTCGGCCGTGATGGCGATGAAGGCGACGCAAAGACCCGCTACGATGCCCTGCCCGGTATCGGCCTTGGCCAGTGCGGTAAAGACCTCCTGACCCAGGTCACGGGTCCCCACCAGCGCCGTGATCACGAGCATGGAAAGCGCCATCATGATGGTTTGGTTGATGCCCAACATGATCTCGGGCAATGCCAGCGGCATGCGAATCTTCCAGAGAATCTGGCGGCGGCTGCAACCCTGGGCGCGGCCCGCTTCAACGAGATGTTCGGGCACCTGATTGAGGCCATGAATGGTGTAGCGAACGGCTGGCGCCAGAGCGAAGGCAACAACCGCGATCATCGCCGAGAAGTCACCAACGCTGAACAGCATGATGACCGGGATCAGATAAACGAAGGACGGTAGCGTCTGAAGCGTATCGATGACCGCAAGCGTGGCCCCGGTACGCCTGCTGCTGCCCGTGGCCCAGATACCCAGCGGAATACCTGTCATCGCTGCGATCACCACGGAAAGGCCGCACAGGTAAACCGTGATCATGGCCTTTTCCCAGTTGCCGGTGAGCAGCACGAACGCACCCAGCGCCAGCGGAAGCAAGGCCAGGCGCCAGCCGCCCAGGCGCCACCCCGCGAAAGCAAGTACGCCAAGCAGAACCGGCCATGGCAGGCCGACCATGAATCCCTTGATCGGAAGCATGATGTTCACGAGCAGCCAGGTCTTCACGATCGTGATCGTGTCAAACAGATTGATGTTGAGCCATTCGACGACACGGTCCCAGAACTTGCCCGTGGTCAGGGTCCAGGACTCGGGATAGGTCGCGACAGCCGGCACCAGGGCGCCGGCAACGATGGAGCCTGCAAGCAGGACGCCTGCGATGACCACCAGACGGTTGCGCGCAAGCCAGGTGGCGCCACGCACGCTGCCATGGGCCTTTGGCGGCTTGTTTGCGGCGGCTTGACTGAGCCTGTCCAGGGCGATGGCGAGCAGGGTGATGGCGATACCGGCCTCCAGACCTTCACCGATCGCCAGACGGCGCAGCGCGTGCAGCACGTCGAAGCCCAATCCTCCTGCGCCGATCATCGAAGCAATAATCACCATGTTGAGCGAAAGCATGACGACCTGGTTGAGACCGACAAGCAGGCCTGACTTTGCCGCGGGCACCATGACCTTCCACATGTGCTGGCGCTGTGAACAGCCGGCCATGCGGCCATATTCCTTGATCTCCTCGGGCACACCACGAAGCGCCAGCACGGTGAGCCGCACCATGGGCGGGGCGGCATAGATCATGGTCGCAATCATGGCTGCGACGGGACCAAAACCGAACAGGAAGAGGATCGGCACCAGGTAGGCAAACACGGGAACCGTCTGCATCAGGTCAAGGACAGGCCTGATCGCCCGTTCGACCCAGGCATTGCGATAAGCCGCGATGCCGACAAGCAGACCGGCCAGGACGCCGAAGGGGACGGAAATGACAATCGATGCGAGCGTTATCATGGCGCTCGACCACTGGCCGAAGACTGCGAGATAGACAAAGCAGGCCGCGATGAACAGCGCCAGCCTGCGGCCGCTGACACGACGCGCGAGCATGACCAGCACGATAATCAGTGCCAGCCAGGAGACATGGGGTATGTGGAATGCCTCCTCGCCCTTGCCGAAGGTAAAGCCTTCTGCAAGCAGGCCGTAGGCGGCTTCGAGCAACCAGCCGAAGAGCCAGGCAATCGAACGGGTAAACTCCTGAAAGGTAAACAGCCCGAAGGTCGCATCATTGATCAGCCATTTCATCGCGTCGCTGATCCACGGCTCGATGGGCAGGCGCCATGACCTTGGATACTCTACCGCCCATTCGGGCAGATAGTCGGAAAACCTGTAGGCCAGGCCAGCCAGAATCGCAGCCGCGAGCCAGAACGGCACCGAGCCCAGGGAGCGTCTGCGCGGTCTTGCGACCTCAAGCGTAACCTCGGTCACTGCCGGGGTTCCCGCCCGAGCAGGATATCGAGCACGTCCTGGCGATGCAGCACGCCAAGGGGCGTACCATCGGCACCGTCGACACCGATCGGTTGTTCCTCGTCAAAAACACGCGCGGCAACATCGCCGACGCGGGCACTGGCCGGCACGCGCACCGAGCCTGCCTGGCCCGGCCGCGCCAGAACACCCGCCGAAACGACCTTGGCGCGCGGCACATCACGCGTGAATTCCGCGACATAGGACGTTGCCGGACGGGTCACGACCTCCTCGGGCGTGCCGGTCTGGATGATGGCGCCGTCCTGCATGATGGCGATCCGGTCCGCGAGGCGAATCACCTCGTCGAAGTCGTGGGTGATGAAGACAATGGTCTTTTTCAGCACGCTCTGCAGACGCAGGAACTCATCCTGCATCTCCCGGCGGATGAGCGGATCAAGGGCCGAGAACGGTTCGTCGAGAAACCAGATATCAGGACCCACAGCCAGGCTGCGGGCGATGCCGACACGCTGCTGCTGACCGCCCGAGAGTTCGCGCGGATAGTAATCCTCGCGGCCCTTGAGACCCACGAGTTCGATCATTTCGTTGGCACGCGCTTCGCGGGTTGTGCGATCAACACCCTGAATCTCAAGCGGGAAAGCAACATTGCCCAGGACCGAGAGGTGCGGCAGCAGGGCAAAGTGCTGAAACACCATTCCCATCTTGTGGCGACGGATATCCATCAGTTCACGTTCATTGGCCTGGAGCAGGTCCTGGCCCTCGAATAGGACTTCACCCGCGGTCGGCTCGATCAGACGTGACAGACAGCGTACCAGCGTCGACTTGCCCGAGCCTGAAAGACCCATGATGATGAAGATCTCGCCCTCGTGAACCTCCAGGCTTACATCACGCACGGCGCCGATAACGCCGGCCTGACGCAGAGCCTCGTCGTCAGGCGCCCCGCCGGCCGTCGCAAGCAGGCGTTCGGCATGATCACCGAAGAGTTTCCAGACACCCCGACAGCCGAGCTTGATTGTTCCGCTCTTGACGGTCATGGCAACAGCCCGTGGTCAGAAAAAGGAAGAGGCCCCGGCACGCGCACGCACCGGAGCCTCCGTTACGTCAGGTCTCAGCTACCGCAAGTCGTCCAGGACTGCCAGGTTGCCTCGTTGGCATCCATCCAGCCGTTGACGGCATCGTCGACGGACATGCCTTCAAGATCGACCTGGGCCACGAGTTCACCCATGGCGGTATTGTCGATACGGAAGGCCCGGATTGCCTCGTAAGCGCAAGGCCAGATCGCCTCGCCACCGGCCCAGCCTGCTTTCCTGACCAGACCGCTTGGCTTGCCGCAGTCATAGGCAATGTCGGGGTTCAGGCCGACCGAGGGATCGTTGTAACACTCGGCCGAATAGGGCGGAAACTCGACCCATTCGCCTTCATACTTGGCAGGTGCCCAATGGGGTGCATAGACCCAGCCCAGGAATGGCGCCTGACGCTGATACGCCGATTCCAGCTCAGCAAAGAGTGCCGCATCGGTGCCGGCGTGGATCACCTCGAAGTCCATATCCAGGGCTTCGACACGCTCATCGTCCCAGCCGCCCCAGGTCACGGGACCACCGAGGTAACGGCCCTTCGAGCCGGTCTCGGGCGTGGCGAAGAGTTCGGCACAATCGTTCAGCGCCTGCCAGTCGGGCAGACCAGGGCACTGCTCCTTCATGTAGATCGGGTACCACCATTCTTCCTTGGCCTGCATACCGGTCTCGCCGAGATCGATGGTGTTGCCGGTCGCGACCGAAGCAGCAAGCGCTTCCGCAGCGGTGGTGTCCCAAAGCTCCATGGCGACCGTCAGATCGCCGGTCTCAATGCCTGCAAACTGTGCAAGGTAGTCGGCCTGGACGTATTCGACGTTGTAGCCCATGGACTTCAGCACATTGCCCATGATCGTCGTGGTAATGTACTGACCCGACCAGTCGTGCAGTGTCAGGATAATCGGCTCATCGCTTTCCGGCGCTTGCGCAAGCGCCGGCATGGCCGAAGCCATGACAAACGCACCTGCGGCAACAGCCGCATGCATGAATTTTCTCATAGGTTCCTCCCCTTGTTTCCCAGCAGCGCTTCGGCCGTTGTCGACCAGCGCTTGCCCTATGAAACGCGTAATATCCATCACAAACAAAAAAACCACACACACCAACATAACTCCATGTAGAATTGGGTGAAACCCACACAAACTCACACGATGGCTGGAGCAAGCGATGCACGCAACGGAACGACAAAACGTCATTGTTGCCGCAGTGGAAAGCACCGGTGTTGCGGGCATTGCCGATCTTGCCGCCAGTCTGGGTGTGTCCGATGAGACGATCCGGCGCGACATCCGCTACCTGGCCGGGCGCGGACTGGTGCGCAAGGTCCATGGCGGTGTCGCCCTGCCTGATCCGCTGCGTGAGACCGCGTTCCGTCAGCGCATGGGCGAAAGAACCCAGGCCAAACGCGCCATCGCACGCGCGGCAGCAGCACTGATTGCGCCGGGCGAAACGGTGATCCTGGATACCGGCACGACAACGGCCTATGTCGCCCAGGCCATGACCGAACTGCGCGACCTGCTGGTCGTCACCAACTCCACTGATATTGCGCGCACGCTGGCAGGCGGCCAGGGCAACCGGGTCTATATGGCCTGCGGCAAATTGCGCGCCGATGACGGCGCGGTGCTGGGCCACCATGCGATCAGTTACGTCCGCCAGTTCCAGGCACACAGCGCGATCCTCTCAATCGGCGCGCTGGACCCCTTGATCGGCCTGATGGATCACCATGTTGCCGAAGCCGACTTTTCCACCGCCGTCATTGCCCATGCGGAACGTGCGATCGTGGTTGCCGACCACACAAAATTTGCTCGGCGCGCGCCCGTACGTTTCGCCGGACTAGATCAGATTGACGTCGTGGTGACCGACCGTGCATTGCCAAGAGAAGCAGCCGACGCCATCGAGGCGGCCGGTGTCACGCTTGTGGTGGCTGACTGACGGGACTCACTCGTTGTTACTCCAGGCCTTCAGCGCGCTCTCGAACCGCTCCAGGTTCTCGGCCGTATAGGCGACAAAATCGACATCCAGGCTGGAATGGACCTCCTGGGTCATGCTCCACATGGCTTCGCGCAGGAGCGAGGCGCACATCATTGCGCCAAGACGGTGGAGAAGGTCCGTGTCCGGCGGCGCTCCGAAGTAGGCCGTCAGCAGGTCGGCTTGTGCGTCCTGATCGAACTGGCTGTTGGACGCCAGATTGGCGAGATCAAAGAGCGTGGAATCATAGCCGGCATACTCCCAGTCGACGAGCCAGAGGCGATCCCCGTCATCGATGAAGTTGGCGGCCAGTAGATCGTTGTGGCACAGCGCAAGTTCGACTGGACCAACGGCACGTTCCAGCGTCTCGTTGATCTCCATCAGACGGGGAACCATGTCCCTGAGCCGGTGGTCGTCATCGATCATACGATGGCCGTAATCGCGGTTCACGTGAAAGACCCAGAAGAGCGGCGCACGGCCACGCAGATGCCTTGCCCCTTCGGCGTGGAGGCGCTTGAGGAGGGCGACGATGCGGTCCCGGTTGGCAGGGGCGCGGATGTCGGATTCATCAAACGTCTTGCCGTCGATCCAGCGGATGACAAGAGCACCCTTGGCGGCAAACACCACCTCTGGCGCGATGCCTGCGGCGTGGGCTGCATGGCTGCACGCGGTCTCATAGGTGCGGCGGATGCCATGGACCGGAATGTTCCCGCCGATGCGCACCATGAAGTCCTCGCCACCATCACGGATGCGGAAGTTGGTGTTGGTAATGCCGCCCGAGACCGGCTGCGGGTCCACAGGCCCTTTCCAGCACGTCAGACCGGCAGCTTTTGCGGCAGCTTCTTCCAGGGACATCAGAGGTACCTCACATGATCGCAGCGTGATCCTATACCCGGACCCGGCGCCTTCAAGCGGTGCTGTTGTCTGCTATAAGCAGGGTGTCAGAAGAGCAGGTATTTTCCATGTCCGAGCCGGCGAACAGAAACCGCAGATGCTCCTGCGCATGCGTGACGCCCCGTGGTCATGCCCAGCATCCGTGACCAGATTCCCGATGCTCCGGCCGGACGGGTTGCTGCAGAAGACCCGCGCGTCTTTGTCGAGCGTGCACCCCACGAAAAGGGGTTTGCCGAGATCTATGCCGAGGTCGTCACTCCCCGCCTGGACGGGTTGGCACGCGCCTGGAATCGTGCCGCAAGACAGAAACGTTGGGCCAGACCTGCCATCGGTCTTCTTCTGATCGGACTGATGTGGACCGGGATCTGGTACTGGGAAGCCGGACGCGACCATCTCAGCATTCAGATTTTTGCCGGTTTCATCACCTTGTTGCTGGCAGATCTGGTGTTTCGCCGAGGCGCAAGACCCCTGACAATACCGGGCCGCATTCTGCGCGATCTTCTGGTCGAGGCGGCCTGCGCCCATGTCGAAGGCCTGACCTATCAGCGTGTTGCGGGTCGCCGTATCGATCATGACCGGTTTGTCACCCTGAGCATGCTGCCGACCTATCGCACGTCGCTGGCCGAGGACTACTTCGAGGGCAGCCATCACGACATGACCTTCCGCATGGTCGAAGCAGAACTGCGCACCAGCCCCGGAAACATGTTGTTCCATGGACTACTGATCGAGATTGCCGTGCCTCAGCCGTTCGAAGGCGCGCTTACCATCCTGCAGGGCGAAATACCCGAACAGGCCGGCTATCGGACGCCGCCCGGAAAACGGCTGGAGGTGCGCGGTCACCCGGACTTCGAACACCGGTTTGCGGTCTACGGGGAAAACGCGGATGCAATGCACACCCTGCTGAGCGCACCCATGATGACCGCGCTGGTGCGGTTTAGCGAACAGCTCGACGGTGCAAAGTTTCAGGCCGGGTTTGCCTATGGCAACCTGATGATCGCCGTGCCCATGGAAGGCAACATCTTCGATCCATCCTCCCCGGTGACCGGACGGTTCACACCGGTGGAGGATGCCCGCCTGCTGCTGAAACAGGTCAACATACCCCTGCGCCTGATCGACACCCTGCATGGCATCGACCCCGATACCGGGAGGCGCTATCGCTCCTGATGTGTGCCTGGCGAGAAAACCCGGATGAACCGACGTGCCGAGCCGCTTCATCGCAAACCCGGATTCAAACCCGTAGGCAAACGGTCACTTGGGGAACTGGCTACAGACTCTTTGGTTTCGCCCTTGCAACGACCATGCAGATGCCGGTGGCAGACGCGCGGAAACGAGGGGATCGGGCCGAACCCAGAACAATGATTAAGAGGTACAATCTCCGGATTGCGATTCGAATTGGACCAGAATTGGTCGGTTTTCAGGTGGTCTCGTCGTGTTGCGGCATGGCCAAGTCAGGGCTAAAACGGAATCCAACGGGCTTCGACAAGACATGCCGGAACGGCCTGATAACCAATCAAGGGGTGGATCATGAGTGACGATGTGAAGATGTGGGGCGACGAGGAATACTGGGGCATTGGTTACGAATACGATCCGCAGTTTTTCCTGACCGACAAGCAGAAGAAGATCCAGAAGGATCTGATCGAGTTGTGCCGTACGACGCTGAGCGTGAACGCGCTTGAGTCCGACAAGGGTTACATCTTCCCGCGCAAGAACTTCGAAGCGCTGGCATCCATGGGTCTGCTGGGCCTGTTCGTGCCCGAGGAACTGGGCGGCATGGGCGAAAACCATGTCTGCATGGCGATGGTGGTCGAGACGGTGGCGCGTTATGGCTGCCCGTCGACCGCGATGTGCCTGACCATGCATTACGGTGCCTGTTCGGCAGCCCTGTTCCGCTATCACGACAACGAGGCGATCCAGGACATCATGCGCCGGATCGACAAGGACTGCCTGATCGGCACGCTCTCCTATTCCGATCCCGAAACCGGTTCGCATTTCTGGTACCCGATCTCCTCGGGCGCCGAGAAGGACGGCGATGGCTGGAAAGTGACCAAGAAAGCCTCCTGGACGACGTCGGGCGGCTTTGCCGACTGGTACATCGTGCAGACCACGAGCCCGGATTTCGGCGGTGACTTCTCCGACCTTTCGGTCTGGCTGATCATGGCCGATGAAGCCCAGGCCGACGTGGCCGGCTGGGACGGCATGGGCATGCGCGGCAACCAGTCGGGTGCCCTGCTGGTCGACAATGTCTCGATCCCCGCCAACCGCCTGGTCGGGCCCAAGGGCGACGGCGCCCTTTCGAACGACGAGACCGTCGATCCCTTCTTCCTGGTCAATTCGTCCTGTGCCTGGAACGGCATCGGCATGGCCATGATCGATCTGGCCAAGAAACACACCACGCGCAAGAAACACGTGGATGTGGGCCTGCGGGTCTGCGACTACCCGACCATTCAGGATTACATCGGTGAAGCAATCATCGGCTCGAACGCCAGCCGCATGAACGTCTATGGCATGGCCCAGGCGCTCGACAAGCTGACCAACGACTGTGACTGGTCGATCCATACGGACCTGGAAGCAGCGCCGCGTTCGGTACTGCTGAACCAGCTCTGGCAGATCAAGTTCCAGGCGGCCAAGACCGTGCATGAGGTCTCCGACAAGATGCTCCATGCTTGCGGTGGCACCGCCTACAAGGCGGGGCTGGGCATGGAACGTTTGCTGCGTGACGCCAAGGCGGGCTGGGTCATGGGTCCGACAAACGAGGTGCTGCGCCAGTTCGTGGGCAAACACGCCCTGCTGGGCTTCGACTCGCTCGATTACTGGAATACCTCGATCAACCAGCGTTCGATCGATAACGAGGTGAAGAAGATGTCGCCCGAGGAGAAGAAGGTCCTGGCCGAACGTCTCCTTTCGGAAGCCAACGCTGCAGCCGCCGAGTAGGCTCTGCGCCTCAGCGCTGTCTGACGTACCCTTCAGGGGCCGGTCCGCAGGGATCGGCCCCTTTGTCTTGCTGCCTTGCGTCAGTCCCGATCTTCTTCATCGCCCACATTGCCGAATCCTGCCCTGTGTTCGATGGTACCGATGATGCCAAGGATGGAGAAGATCAGAAATGCAAGCAGGGCAGCGATAAGGAAGAACCCCGCACCACAGGCAATGCCGATCGCACCCGCACCCCAGATGCCCGCAGCGGTCGAAAGGCCCTTGATGTTGCCCTTGCTGGTCAGGATGGCGCCGCCGCCGAGAAATCCGATGCCGGTGATCACACCCTGGATGATGCGCGAGGGATCACCATAACCATAGCCGCGGGCATGTTCGATATGGGCGAGCTCATAACCGATCAGCACAAAGGCCGCCGAGGCCAGCGGAACCAGCATATGGGTGCGTGACCCCGCTGCCTTGCCATGAATTTCGCGCTCATAACCGATCGGCGCACACAGCACTACAGCCGCAAGCATCCGGACTGCAATGACCTGAATCGGTGTGGCCGAGCCCGAAAGCTCCGACAACCAGGCTGTTTCCATGATTCCCGCCCTATCCGTGTTCCCTATCAAACCAGTCTGTAAACACGATAGTTCCATGCATGGCGCGTTCCCAAGGTCCTGATTGAAGATTCATGGAACTGATCTGCGCTATCGGGGTTTTCCTGGATGTAACAAGCGTTTTGTCGACCTGGCGCATGATCCAGCGCGTCGGCCGGCGGAGCGGCCAACCAACCAATGAAGGGAGGAGCAACCATGCTCCGTTGGGCTCTCATATTTTTCGTCGTCGCGATCGTTGCGGCTGTCTTTGGATTTGGTGGCATCGCTGCCGGCGCTGCCGAGATCGCCAAAATCCTGTTCTTCATCTTCCTGGTCGTCTTTGTGATCATGCTGATCATGGGCCTGGTCGGCCGCGGCCGCACGCCACCGGTCTAGACCGCCAGAACGTAGAGGCGAAACGCCGGGTTCCTGTTCGGGGCCCGGCGTTTTTGTGTTGCCGCTTTCCCTCGCACAAAAAGAAAGGGGCCATGCCCACTGGCACGACCCCTAATCTCATGAGCCTGACAATCGCCTATGTTGCGTCATCAGCCTTCTCTTCGATGTATTCACCGGTATCCTGGACGTCCTGGCCGAAACCCTTGGCTGTGCTGCAGCCACTGAGACCGGCAAGACTGATGCCCGCAATCAGCAGCACGGCCTACTTCGAAATAGACATGAGTGACTTCTCCCACGCAGGAGGCGTCCCGATGACCCCTCTTCCTAGATTGGAAACAGACGATAACACCAACTGGTTCCCCAGGGACAGATGTGCGAGGAAGAGCCGTGATGCAAAACACAGATGGCATCAACGCGGATTCACTGGATGTCCTGGTAACGCGCCTGTTTCCCAGATCCCGTGCACGCGTGCAGCGGCCCATGACGGGCGGCAGTTCGGCGGTCATGACGGCCATCGATCTTGACCTTGCTGAAGGAGGGGGGAGAACCGTGGTTCTGCGGCAATGTGGAGGCGCCAATCTGGCGGCTGATCCCAATGCCGCACGCACGGAGTACCAGCTACTCCGCGCCTTGTCCGACCGTGGCCTTCCCGTACCCCAGGCCCTGCACGTCGATGAAAGCCTGGAACTGATCGACGCCCCCTTTCTGATCATCAGTCACCTGGATGGCCGGCCTGACTATGCGCCCACAGACCCCGTGCATGCCGCGCGCCAGATGGCAGGGTTCCTGGCCGGACTGCACACCATCGATGTGGAAAGCGATGACCTTGCCTTTGTTGTGCGCCCCGTCGACGGACCCGGCTATCTGGAGATCGAACGTTCGGCACTGCCTGAGGTGTTTCTGAGGGGGCATGACCTTCTTGAGGCCGCCTGGCCGGCGGGAAACCCCAACCGCCCCTGCCTTCTGCACGGTGACCTGTGGCCGGGAAACATGCTCTGGCAGGACGGCGAACTCACGGCTGTGGTGGACTGGGAAGATGCCTCGGTGGGCGACCCCATGGTGGATCTCGCGATTGCCCGGGTCGACATGTCCTGGAGCTTCGGCTTTGAGGCGATGGAGGTCTTCACGACGTCCTATGCCGAGCTGACCGGTTTCGATCTCTCTGCACTGCCACTGTGGGATCTGCGCGCCGTGCTGCGACAGGTTCCCCATGCCGCGGACTATGCAGAGGGCTGGCGGGAACTGGGACGCCTGGACATCGCACAAGACGTCATTCAGTCCTGCCATCTGCAGCTGACAGAGAAAGCCCTCGCTGCTCTGTGATTGCGCAAAAACGATCTCGACGCCCCTTGCGGTGTGATTGACGGACTCCTAAATGGAGGTGCGCGCATCTGAATTCCACGGCATGATTTTAGGGGTAAGGGCAGAGCATGGGCGAACTGCTTTCACTGGCTGGCGACAACATTCTCTCGCCGCCGATCATGTTCTTCGCCCTTGGCTTTGCAGCAGCCCTTCTGCGTTCCGACCTTTCCATTCCCGATGCAATCAGCAAAGCGGTTGCCCTCTATCTGATGTTCGCCATCGGCTTCAAGGGTGGAGCATCCCTGTCTTCGGGCGGATTGGAGGTTCTGGCTCTTTGGGCTGCGTTGCTGGGCATCGGGCTGAGTTTTGTCATTCCCCTGATCAGCTTTGCCATCCTGAAGGCCATCACGGGCCTGTCACAGGTCGACGCTGCTGCCGTATCCGCCCATTACGGATCGGTCAGCGTTGTCACCTTCGTGACGGCAGCCAACTTTCTGGGCATCGAGAACATCCCTTATGAGGTCTGGATCATCGCCGTACTGGCATTGATGGAGACTCCGGCCATCGTCACCGGCCTTGCCCTGGCGCGGCGCGGTGCGCCGGGAGCAGAACGCAAGAGCCTGTTTTCCGGCGACGTCATGCGCGAGGTTCTTCTGAACGGCAGCATCGTCATGCTGCTGGGTGCCTTTGCCATCGGCTGGGCGACCGGCGAAAAAGGCCTGGCGGACGTTGCGCCCTTTGTCGTCGATCCCTTCAAGGGTGTGCTCTGCCTGTTCCTTCTGGACATGGGCCTGACGGCCGCGCGGCAGTTGCACAAGGCCGAGGGTCTTGGCCCATCGAGCATCGCGTTCGGGCTCTTCATGCCGCTGATCGGTGCAACGCTCGGCCTGTTCGGCGCCTGGGCCATCGGCATGTCGCTGGGTGGCGCCACCCTGATGGCGGTACTGGGGGGCAGCGCGTCCTATATCGCGGTGCCGGCGGCCCTGCGCATGGCCCTGCCCCAGGCCAATGCCGCGATCTATCTCACCCTTTCGCTGGGCGTGACCTTCCCGTTCAACGTGCTGATCGGCATTCCGATCTACCTGGCCGCCGCAGAAATGCTCTACGGCGTGATCTGATCAAGCCGGGTCAGGAGCGCGGTCGTTCCTTCCCGGGGTCATAGAACGGGAACGGCACCACCCTGGCGGGAATGCGTTTCTGATGACCGTCCATCTTGCCGACCTCCACCTCGGTCCCGATCTCGGCATGGGTCACGTCCATGCGGCAGAGCGCGACATTCTTGTTCAGCAGCGGTGACTTCATGCCAGAGGTGATGATGCCGACCTGCGCGCGCCCGATCCGCACACAATCGCCATGGACAGCCGCTTCGTTGCCTTCCAACTCCAGACCCACCAACTTCCTTTGCGGACTGGCCTTGCGCCGCTCCAGGGCCGCGCGGCCGATGAAGTCATCCTCCTTGGTCTTGAGCGCGACGGCAAAGCCGATACCGGCTTCAAACGGATCGGTCTGATCATCGAACTCCTGGCCGGCAAAGATAAGGCCGGATTCAATACGCAGAATGTCCAGGGCATCCAGTCCCAGGGGCGTGATACCGTGGGGTTCGCCGGCCTCGAACACGGCATCCCAGACTTCGGTCGCGTGTTTGGGGTGACACCAGACTTCGTATCCCAGTTCGCCGGTGTAACCGGTGCGCGAAACGACGACGGGAACCCCGTTATGATCGCCGATGCGGCCCACGGTGAAACGGAACCAGTCGATCTCGTCCACGCGCGGATTGGCGTCTGCAGTCCAGACGATACCGGCAAGCAGGTCACGGCTTTTGGGGCCCTGTACCGAGATGTTGTGGAGCTGGTCAGTGGAGTTGCGAATGAGGCAGCGCAGGCCCCATTCCTGTGCCTTCTGGCGCAGCCACTCGCCACCGAAATCGGTGCCGCCGATCCAGCGATAACCGGTCTCGGACATGCGGAACAGCGTGCCGTCGTCGATCATGCCGCCGTGTTCGTAACACATGGCCGAATAAACGACGTGGTGATCGGCGAGCTTCTTCACGTTGCGCGTCAGCGTGCGCTGCATCAGTTCGCCGGCATCGGGCCCGGTGATCTCGAACTTGCGCAGGGCCGTGAGGTCCATGGCAATGACCCGCTCGCGGCAGGCCCAGTATTCGTCGATCGCGCCATGGTTGGTATAGTGCTGGGGCAACCAGTAGCCGTTGTAATCGGTGAAGTTGCGGGTGAGCGCGGAGGTGCGGGGATGGAACCCGGTCTCCTTGGTGAGCTGGGGATCGGAATCGGGCATGGCTCGGAACGCAATCGCTTTCTTGAAGAGGTTTTCTGCGGGATAGACCCGCACCAGGATATCGGTCGGGTCCCAGCCGTTGGCTGGATCAATGGCATCGGGGCAGGCCGAATTGATGGCGACCATGTCCTGCATGGCGCGGCACAGCACATAATCGCCCGGGCGCGACCACGGCTCATCGAGATAGATCTGATACTGGTCATCCAGCAACGTGTTGTAGAAGAAGTTCATGGCCTGCCAGCCGCCACGCGGCTTGATGCCCCAGGGTGCCAGTTCGGTATTGAAGTTGTCGGTGCAGTTCACGTGACCGGGATAGCCGACATCATCGTAGTACTTGGCCGTGCAGGCGAAGTTGAAGCTGTCGTGACGGCCCACCGTGTCCTGGATGATCTCGAGCGAGGCTTGGAGGTCGTTGTCGTAGAGCTTGGAATAGAGTCCCGGCGCCGGATAGGCCGCCCCCATGAGAACACGGGTTGCCGTGGGGTCGATATCGCGCTCGATACCGCGGGCGAGCTTGGCGAGCGAGATCGCCTGGAAATCCGAGCACTCCCGGCCTTCGACATCCATGATCTGGATGTATTCGCCCGCGCGCACTTCATAGGCATGGGCCGTGCCGGCCTTCACGCGATACTCGTAACGCGGCTCGGCAAGCGGATCGGGAAGGTTGCGTTCGGCGGCGACCTTGGGGTCGTTGCGGGTGATGAAGACCTCGAGCGGGCTGAGCGTGGCGTGGCTGGCGACATCCATATCGCTGCCCGTTGCCGCAATGACGACGATGCCATCTTCCTCTGCCGTGAATCTGGCATCGGTCCCTGCGGGCGTCTCGCCATCAAACCGATGAAGGCTGTTCTCGAAACGGTCGGAGAGGCCCCTTGCGCGCAGCGCGGTTAGAAGCGCATCGGCCGGTTCGCCGCCCTGAGCAAGCATGGCGCGCAGGCCAGAAGCAGCACCGTTGCCCTGGGCGCCCAGAATGCCGGGTTGTTCCCGGCTGTCGCCGGTGAAGGCGATGATCTCGCAGGGCTGACCACCCTCGGTGTTGACGATACGCAGCGAATCACCGGCAAAGATGCGGGTGACGATCGAGCCGCCGCCTGCGACGGGATAACGCTCGACGCCGGGATCAAGACGCCGAATGCCCGGGATGAGAACGCGGGGGCGCGCGGGTTGGGACGCTTGCTCTGGGGTCAGGGCCATGGGCGACAGACACTCCGGAAGGAATTCTGCCAGCCTACGTGTGAGGCAGAAGACAGGCAAGACAGGGGTCGGAATCCTGACGGCCCTAGATTTCCTAATCTGTTCATACCATTTCTCGTTTGCCTGACCGCGTGGCGTGCGCCACCTTCATCCCGTTAGCGCCGATTTGATCCTCAGCTTGCGGGCGCTCTAAAAATACGGCTAAAGCGGTGGGCATGCCGCCCATCACGATGATCGGGCGGCATTTTTGTGTCTCCCGATCAGCCAAAGAGACCGCAGGCACAGGGTTCACGGCGCTCCTGAAAGAAGGAGATCAGCCATGATGCCATACCCGTTGCACCGATCTTACCCTATCAATTCTTATGCGGACCGCCGCACCAGAAGGCTCGCCGCGAAGCTGGCGCTGGCCCACCGTATCGCGGGATGGGTCTGACATGCTCCCGATCCAGCTTGATACGGCACGTCTGGCCATCGTGATCGTGGGCCGCGGCCCGGCAGCCGCGCGCAAGGTGAAGACGGCGCGCAACGGCGGCGCGCTCCATCTGACGGTCTATTCGGACCGGCCTGGACCCGCCCTTGCTTCGGCCGCGGGTGACGATCTGGTGCATCGCCTGCCCGACAACACGGAACTGGCGAAAGCGCATCTGGTGATTTCCGCCGGACTGGAGGATGCCGAAGAGGTCGCCCTGGGCGAGCGTTGCCGCGCGCTCCACATTCTGGTCAATGTCGAGGACCGGCCGGAGTATTGCGACGTCCACCTGCCTGCCGTGTTGCGCCGTGGCGACCTGACCCTGGCAATCTCGACCAACGGGCGTGCACCGGGTCTCGCCGGACTCTTGCGCCGTCATCTCGAGACCCTGTTCGGCCCGGAATGGGAACACCGAATCGATGAAGTCGCCGACGTGCGTGCGGGATGGCGCGCAAGGGGAGTGGACATGGCAAGCGTCAAACAGCGGCTCAACCGGTTTGTGGAGCAGCGCAAATGGCTGCCGTGAACAACTGGCAGCAACGTCGCAGCATCCGGGCTCGGGCTCGGGCACGGGCGGCAGAACTGGCGGCGACCTATGGTCATTACGATGCCGGCGACCTGCTGCGCGTGATGATCGAGAAGGAATTCGCGGTGATCTCGCCATTGCATCCTCGTTTGGTGCCGAGGCCGTGGCCCTGCTGGCGCTGGCAGCAGAGATTGATCCCTCTGTACCCGTGCTGTTTCTCGATACCGGTAAGCTTTTCCCCGAAACCCTCGCCTATCGCGATCAGATCGTGGCCCATCTGGGCCTGACCGGCGTGCGGATCGTCCAACCTGATATCCTGGATGTGGCAGCCGTCGATTCCACCGGGGATCTCTGGTCACGCCAGGCTGGTGCCTGCTGCTATCTGCGCAAGGTGGTGCCCCTGGTGCAGGCCGTCACGCCGTTTGGAGCCTGGGTCACGGGACGCAAACGGTATCAGGGTGACGGGCGCAGTGCGCTTGCGCCCATCGAAGCATCGGATGGCTGGGTCAAGATCAACCCGCTGGCGTCATGGACCAAGCAGGATGTCTTTGGCCTGATTGCAAAGCGCAACCTGCCCAAACACCCGTTGCTGGCAAAGGGATACCTTTCCATCGGATGCCAACCCTGCACACGTCCCGTCACAGCCCTGGAAGACGAACGCGACGGACGCTGGGCCGGACAGGACAAGACGGAGTGCGGCATTCACACACTGGAACCCCCGGCTGTGATCGCGGAATCAGAACGTGAGATTGCGCTGACCCGTGACGCATGATGCCGGGGTGGTTGTCATGGGAGGTTTGGCGACACACATGATTTCCTGTAAGCCCTCTGCTTCCTGACTCAATTGGCCCCTTCGGGGCTGCTCCCGAATCTCCTGCTTTCAGGTTCCCATGACCGAGCTTTCCCTTGCCCACGGCCTTTCCTTTGACGACCTCTATCAGCGTGACGGACTGGTGCGTCTGGACCGTGTCTTTATCGAAGCCCTGAAAACCCGGGAACTGGCGCTGTTCAACCGCCTGATGGCGGGCCGTGAGAACCCCGGCGCGCTGGACGAAAAGGAGCATTCCGAGCTGCTGGTGGATCTGGGTCCGTTTGTCGAAACGTTCCTGGGCGAGCTGTTCGGCGTGGAAGAATATCTGGGCAGGCAGCAGGCGGAACGTGACCGGTTGAACCCGATCTATGCCTGCAAGCTGCAATTCGTGCGTCGCCGCGCGGCCAAGGCGTTCAAGCCCGACGAACTGGCAGCCGCCGACGGCAGGGCGTTGCGCCGCACGTTGGAAAACGAGATCGGCGAGACGCTGAACGAGCTCAACTTCGCAATCGCCGTGATGGGCTGGCTGGAAGATGAGGAAGCCAACGCCGACAAGCTGGAGAGCGCGGCGAAGTTTGCCGCCTGGGCCACCCTGTCGGACGAGGGCAAGGCGCGTTACCGCAAGAGCCCGCTGTTCCACCTGCCCGCAAAGATCGATCCTGCCAATCTGGTCGCGGTCGAAACAGTCGAGATCGAGGGCGTGACCATGCTGCGCGCCCACCACGATCACCTGCGCCTGCGCGAGGGGTTTGCACTGACCGATCAGGGCATGGATCTGACCGGCGCGTTGGACCAGGCGAATTACTGCATCTTCTGTCACAACCAGGGCAAGGACAGCTGTTCCAAAGGCCTGAAGGAAAAAGATGGCAGCGCCTTCAAGGCCTCGGCCTCCGGCGTGGCGCTGGCAGGTTGTCCGCTGGATGAAAAAGTCAGCGAGATGAATCTGTTGAAGGCCCAGGGCCACGGCCTTGCAGCACTTGGCGTTGCCATGGTGGACAATCCGCTCTGCGCGGCCACGGGCCATCGCATCTGCAACGACTGCATGAAGGCCTGCATCTATCAGAAGCAGGAGCCCGTCGACATTCCCCAGATCGAGACACGCACGCTCAAGGACATCCTGGCGCTGCCCTGGGGGTTCGAGATCTACAGCCTGCTATCGCGCTGGAACCCGCTCAATCTCGCCCGCCCCCTGCCCCGCCCGGCAACGGGAAGGCGCGTGCTGGTGGTGGGTCTGGGTCCGGCAGGATTCAACCTTTCCCACCACCTGATGAACGACGGTCACACGGTGGTTGCCGTGGACGGCCTGAAGATCGAGCCGCTGGCAACGGAGCTTTCGGGCATCGACGTCTTTGGTGAGCGCCATCCCATGCGTCCGATCCGTGATGTCGAGGAGCTTTATGAAGAACTCGACGACCGGGTCATGGCCGGATTTGGCGGCGTGGCCGAGTACGGCATCACCGTGCGCTGGAACAAGAACTTCCTGAAGCTGATCCGTTTGCAGCTGGAACGGCGCAACAGCTTCCGCATGTTCGGCGGCGTACGCTTTGGCGGTACGCTCACCATCGACAGCGCCTTCGCATCAGGCTTCGATCATATCGCCCATTGCGCCGGTGCTGGTCGGCCGACCTATATCGATATGCCCAACGCGCTGGCACGCGGCGTGCGCATGGCTTCGGACTTCCTGATGGCCCTGCAACTGACCGGTGCGGCACGGGAGGCCTCGATTGCCAGCCTGCAGCTGCGCCTGCCCGCCGTGGTCATCGGTGGTGGCCTGACTGCTATCGATACCGCGACCGAAGCGCTGGCCTACTACCCCATTCAGGTCGAGAAGTTCCTGCATCGTTATGAAACCCTGGTGGCTGAACGTGGCGAGGAGGCCGTGCGTGCGGGCCGGACGCCCGAGGAAACCGAAATCGGCGACACCTTCCTGGACCACGCACGCGAGATCCGCGACGAACGTACCGCAGCACGGTTCGCCGAACGTGAGCCCGACATTCTGGGCCTGCTGAATTCCTGGGGCGGCGTCACCATGGCTTATCGCCGTGACCTGACCGATGCGCCGAGTTACCGCCTGAACCACGAAGAAGTCGCGCTGGCCATGGAGGAAGGCATCCGCATCGCGCCAGGCCTCTCCCCCGAAGCGATCGATGTCGACGACCATGGCCATGCCCGGGCGATCCGCATGCGCGATGGTGAAGGCAAGGAGCATGTGTTGCCCGCGCATGCCGTTCTGGTGGCCGCTGGAACCCAGCCCAACACGGTTCTGTCGCGTGAAGACACCCATCATCTGGGTCTGGACGGCAAGTTCTTTCAGGCGCTCGACATGGACGGCAATCCCGTCACACCCGAGAAGCTGGCCAAGCCCGCCGAAGTCCAGGTGCTGATGCATGTGGGTGAGGACGGCCGTTCCGTCAGTTTCCACGGAGACCTTCACCCCAGTTTCGCGGGCAACGTGGTGAAAGCCATGGGCGGTGCCAAACGCGCCTATCCCGTGATCACGTCCGTGCTGGAGCGCCTGGGTGAGGCTGAGGCGCGCGACGATGAGGCATTCATCGCCGATCTCAACGACCGCCTGATCGCCCGTGTGGTGGCCGTGGAACGTCTGACGCCCACCATCGTCGAAGTGGTGGTCGAAGCGCCTGAAGCAGCCTCCATGTTCCATCCGGGACAATTCTACCGGTTGCAGAACTACGAAGCCCGCGCGCCCAAGGGCGATGACGGCACGCTGCTGGCCATGGAACCTCTAGCGATGACCGGTGCCTCCATCCCCGTGGCAGGACGCCAATTGAGCGTGATAGGCCTGGAAATGGGCGGATCCTCGGACCTGATGGCGCAGTTGCAGCCGGGCGAACCGGTCATCCTGATGGGTCCGACCGGAACACCCACCGAAACCGAGCCTGGTGAAACCGTCCTGCTGATCGGAGGCGGTCTGGGCAATGCGGTGCTGTTCTCCATCGGCAAGGCCATGCGCGATGCGGGATCGCGAGTCCTCTATGCCGCGGGCTACAAGGCGATGGCCGACCGCTACAAGGTGCCCGAGATCGAAGCTGCCGCCGACACCATCATCTGGGCCTGCGACGAAACACCGGGGTTCACGCCGGGGCGCGAGCAGGACCACAGCGTTGTTGCCAATATTGTCGAAGCCATCGTTGCCTACCAGGAAGGCCGGCTGGGTGAAAAGACCATCGACCTCACCGAGGTCGACCGGATTGTGGTAATCGGGTCCGACCGCATGATGGCGGCTGTGAAAGCGGCACGCTTCGGCGTTCTGGCCCCCTGGCTGAAAACCAGTCACATCGCCATCGGCAGCATCAACAGCCCGATGCAGTGCATGATGAAGGAAATCTGCGCCCAGTGCCTGCAGCCCC
>CALIUG010000076.1 GCA_938048755.1 uncultured Alphaproteobacteria bacterium | reverse complement strand
TATAAACCGCGCCATGGATGTCCTGTTTCTCGATGATTCGTTTGCCTATGACAGCTACAGCCCGCGCAACGATGCGATGGGCGGGCCGGAAAAGGGGCTGGTCTATCTGGCTGAAACGCTCGCACGGCGCGGTCACAATGTGGTTGTGCGTAACCGCTGCGAACGCGAGCTGACCCTGCGTGGTGTGCACTGGAAACCGCTGGACGACGATCCCGTCGCGGACGCTCACCTCACCATCGCCCTGCGTCATCCGCGTCTGCTTGATCTGGCGCCTGCTGGCGGCAAACGGGCGTTGTGGGTGACCTCACCCGGTGGAGCCTTGACCCAGGGCGCGGCGGCCGAGGCACTGGCACCACATGGCGATGCAAACCTGATCTTCATGGGGGAAGCTCATCGCGCGACCTGGTTCGAAGATGATCCGCGCGCCGTTGTCATCCAGCCGGGTGTGGCCCCGGCCTATCTGGCTTCGGACAAGCCAGCCGGTTACTGGCCGCCGCGCGCGGTCGTGACGACGCACCCGAAACTGGGCATGGACTGGCTGTTGGAACTGTGGTGCCGGCGGATCGAACCGCTGATCAAGGGTGCGCAGATGCACATCTTCTCGGGTACCCTGGCGACGGCCGCTTCGGGTAAGGTGATTGCAGACGACATTACGCCGATTTATGGGCGCGCCGAAGCTGCTGCCGATCAGGGTGTCATCATCCGCCGCCCGTTGCCCGATGCCGATATGGCCGAGGAGTATAGCCATGCCCGGGTGCATCTCTATCCAGGCTTCGAGCGTGAGACCTATGCCGCGACGCTTGCAGAATCGCAGGCCGCAGGATGCCCCGGTGTGACACGGCGTCAGGGTGCTGCACAGGAGCGTGTGCGCGACAGCCGCAGCGGGTTCCTGACGCCCGATGACGAGGCCTTCGCGAATTGTTCAATCCTGTGTCTGAAGGAAGATCTTGTCTATCGCGGGCGCTCCAAGGACGCCTGGGATATGCAGCGGGACCGTTCCTGGGATGACGCGGCGGCTGAATTCGAGGCGCTGGCGCGCTGAGGCGCCGGGCGGTTGCTGCGTTCGTGAAACTCCTGTTCATCACGTCCAACCGGTTGGGCGACGCCGTGCTTTCGACCGGTCTCCTGAATCACCTGGTGACGACAAGGAACGCACAGACCACGGTGGCCTGTGGTCCGGTTGCAGCAGGGCTGTTCTCCTGCTTGCCGGGCCTGGATCGTGTCATTCCTATCCAGAAGAGTGCGTATGCCGGCCATTGGCGCAAACTCTGGAAAGCGACCGTGGGTACGCGCTGGGACTTGATTGTTGACCTGAGGGCTTCGCCCATGACCTTCGTGCTGCGATCGAAAGAACGACGCACGATGTACAAGGCAGGCGAGGGGCACAGGGTGGAAAGTCTGGCCTGGTGGTTTGGCTGCCCTGATGTGCCCGAACCGGTTGTGTGGTCCGATGCGGCGCATGAATCTGCTGCCGCGAGCCTGATACCTACTGGCGGCCCTATCCTGGGTCTGGCGCCTACGGCGAACTGGCAAGGCAAGATCTGGCCTGCGGAACGGTTTTCCGAACTGGCGCACCGTCTGACGGGACCCTCCGGTCCGCTTCCGGACGCCCGAATTGGAGTATTCGGCGGGTCGGGCGAGGAGGCACTGGCTGCACCGGTTCTGCAGGCACTGCCTGAGCATCGTCGGCTTGATCTTGTGGGCGGTCATGATCTCCTGACCGTGGCGGAGCTATTGCGCCGCTGCGATCTCGTGGTTTCCAACGACAGCGGCCTGATGCACCTGTCAGCGGCATCTGGGGCCCCGACCCTGGGACTGTTTGGTCCCAGCCGCGTCGAGCACTACGCACCCTGGGGATCAAAGGCAGGGGCGGTGACGACGGAGATTGCCTATGATGATCTCTTCGGTCCCCACTATGACCGGCACACAACGGGTTCACTGATGACGTCGCTTTCCATCGACCGTGCAGAGAACGCCGCACATGCCCTTCTGGAGAAGTGCGCGTGAGTGCGGCACGCCTGAGCGCTGTTGTGGTCGTCCACAACGAGGAGGCACAGCTTGATGCGTGTCTGGCAGCGCTGGCGTTCTGTGACGAGATCGTTGTGGTACTGGATCGCTGCACGGACGGCTCGTCGGATATTGCGCGACGTCATACCGATCAGGTGATCGAAGGTGGATGGGAGCTGGAAGGGCCAAGGCGCAACACCGGCCTGGATGCGGCAAGCGGTGACTGGATTCTGGAAGTGGATGCCGACGAACGGGTGCGCCCGGAACTGGCCGAGGAAATTCGCGCTACGATCGCGACGGCAAGCGGACCGGCGCACTATCTGATCCCCTTCGATAACTACATCGGCCGTCATCGGGTCCGTCATGGCTGGGGTGCCTATTGGGGTGTGTCGGCAGCTATCCGCCTGTTCACGCCGGGTGCGAAGCGCTGGGGTGAGGGCAGGGTGCATCCCGGTCTTGAACTCAGCGGTGAGCGGCGCTGGTTGACCCAGCGTATGGATCACCTGGTGGACCGTGATATCTCCGACATGCTGGCGCGTCTTGACCGATACACGGCTGCTCATGCCGCTGACCTGCGAGCGTCGGGCAAGATCGGCTCGTTGCCCAAGAACGTGCTCCGCATCTTCACCCGCTTCTGGAAATGTTACGTCGCGCGGGGTGGCTGGCGTGAGGGCACATGGGGGTTCCTGATTGCGCTTTTTGCGGGGCTGTATCCGATCCTGTCGCACCTGCGCGCGCGCCTGGAGGACGATTGATGCGCGTGATCCAGGCCATGGCGGGCGCGCCGACCGGCGGTGCGGAGGGGTTTTTCATGCGGCTGGTGCCGGCCTTGAGCGAGGCGGGTGTCGATCATGCCGCCATTATTCGCACCCATGAAGCCCGTGCGAAGGTTCTCCAGGACGCCGGCGTGCCGACGCGGCAACTACGCTTTGGCGGCCCGCTGGATGTGTTGAGCCGCATGGCCTATGGACGTGCCATCCGACAGGCTGATCCCGATATCGTCATGACCTGGATGAACCGTGCCTCCGGGCAATGTCCCAAGGGAAACTTCGTGCAAATCGGCCGTCTGGGTGGGTTTTATGACCTGAAGTACTACACAGGGTGTGACCATCTTGTCGGAAACACACAGGGCATCGTGAACTACCTGGTGGGCCAGGGCTGGCCGATGGACCGGGCGCATTACATCTCCAACTTTGTCGAGACGTCCTATGCCGTGCCGGTCGAGCGAAGCGCTCTGGATACGCCCGACGGTGTGCCGGTCATGCTGGCCCTTGGGCGCCTGCATCCCAACAAGGCCTTTGACGTTCTGATCGAGGCCATGACCGACCTGCCCGATGTCTGGCTGTGGCTGGCTGGCGATGGCCCGCTCGCCGATCCGCTGCGACGTCATGCTGAGGATCGTGGCGTCGAAGCGCGCATCCGGTTTTTGGGTTGGCGCGACGATGTCGGCGCTTTGCTGGCGGCGGCGAACCTGCTGGTTTGTCCTTCACGTCATGAACCGCTGGGAAACGTGGTGCTGGAAGCCTGGGCGCGTCAGGTCCCCATTGTTGCTGCGGCAAGTCAGGGGCCGTCCGAGTTGATTGTCGACGGTGAAACCGGCCTTCTGGCGCCGGTCGAAGATGCACGAGCCCTGTCGCGCCAGATCAAGAACGTCCTTGATGACCCGGATGCAGCAGGTGAGCGGGCCGACAAGGCGCTTGCGGCCTATGAGAAGGGCTTCAGCAGACAAGCCATCGTGGAGCAGTTCAAGGCGCTCTTTGAAGAGGTTACGCGCTGATGTGCGGCATTGCTGGTGTTCTTGCTCTGCCCGGCATGGAGGTTCCCGAATCCGTTCTGGAAGACATGGCACGCGCCATTGCGCATCGTGGTCCTGACGGCGAGGGTCGTTACCGCAACGGTTCGCTCGCCATGGTGCAGCGGCGTCTGGCCATCATTGATCTCGTGACGGGCGACCAGCCCATGCACGGCCCTGGCGGGCGGGTGCTGATCGCCAACGGCGAAATCTACAACCATGTGGAATGGCGTCGCGTCCTGGGAGATGACGTCTTCAGGACCAATTCCGATTGTGAGGTGCCGTTACATCTCTATGAGCAGGATAGCGATGGTTACGCGCGCGGCCTGCGCGGCATGTACACGATTGCCATCTTTGATCCCAAACGGCAGCGACTTGTGCTCTCGCGCGATCCTTTCGGGATCAAGCCGCTCTATATCGCTCAGACGTCGCTGGGTCTTGCGTTTGCCTCTGAACCCCAGGCGCTGATCTCCGCAGGTCTGGTTTCGGCCGAAGTTGATCCGGGCGTGCGCAGCACCTTCCTGCAATGCCAGTTCACGACCGGCCACGACACGATCTACAGCGGGATCGAGCGTGTGTTGCCCGGTGAAACCCTGATTGCCGAGCAGGGCAGGATTGTCGAACGCCTGCGGCGCGATGCCCTGCCCGAGCTGGACTGGTGCGAATGGAGCGAAGCCGAAGCACTGGAACGCCTGGATGCAGCGTTGATTGACAGTGTGCGGGTTCATGAACGCGCGGATGTTCCCTATGGCCTTTTTCTCTCGGGTGGTGTCGACAGTTCCGCCATTCTGGCAGCCATGCGCCGCATCGATGATCGTCCGGTGAAGGCCTATACGGTCGGATTCGATGTCGCCGGAGCGCGCGATGAGCGTGCGCATGCTGCTGCCGTCGCTCAGGCGGCAGGTGCCGACCATCGGGAAGTGACGTTTGGACGCGATGACTTCTGGCGGCTTCTGCCCATGGTTGCCGCCGCGATGGATGACCCTGCCGCCGACTATGCCACGCTGCCGACCTATCGTCTGGCCGAGGTGGCCCGAGAAGATCTGAAGGTTGTTCTCTCAGGGGAAGGTGGCGATGAGCTCTTTGGCGGTTATGGCCGCTATCGGCGTTTTCTGCGCCACCGCCTGCTGGGCGGGGGAACGCTGCGGCGCAACGGTATCTTCGATGGACTCGGAATCCTGCGTGATCGATCAGCCGCCTGGCGCCGTGACCTCGATCAGGCCGAAAAGGCCGCGGCCAGCCCGACACGCTCACGACTGCAGCAGGCCCAGGCCGCCGATATGGCAGACTGGTTGCCCAACGACCTGCTCACCAAGCTGGATCGCTGCCTGATGGCCCATGGCGTCGAAGGCCGCGTGCCGTTTCTGGATGCCCACGTTGCAGACGTTGCCTTTCGTCTGCCGGATTCTCTCAAGTTGCGGGATGGCAAGGGCAAGTATCTCTTGCGCCGCTGGCTTCATCGCGAGTTGCCCCAGGCTGATGCCTTCTCGAAAAAACGCGGCTTCACGGTGCCAGTCGGCACCTGGATTGCGGAGCGGGGCGAAACGCTGGGCGCTCTGGTTGCTGCACAGCCGGCGCTGGAGGGTTGGACCCATCAGAAGCGCATTCGCCAGGTTTTTGAGAAAGCAGACCGGAAGCGGTCCGGTTTTGCTGCCTGGACACTGCTGTTCTATGTGCTCTGGCATCGCCGACACATCGATGGTGTCGATGTCGCCGGCCTCACGGTCGATCAGGTGCTCGCGGCCTGACGAAGCCGAGTGAGATCGATGGTTTCGCCCTCACGCGCCAATCTGAAGGACGGCATGGTCTTCTGGAGCTTGCGTTCGCGCTCCATCAGCGACTCATCGGTTTCGGTCGGTCCGTGGTCGGTGAGGTACAGTTGACCCGCTCCGGAATCTCGGGCGATTTCCATGGCGAGTTGATCGGTTTCAGGCCCGTTGTCTCCAACCAGGCTCATGATGAGAAGGTCCGTGCCCGAGGCGAAGTCGACCAGCGTATCCAGACCTGAATCCGGTTTGATGCCACAGGCGTAACAAATCGTCGCCGACGGGCAGGTCAGCCGATAGGCCGTGCCGGGGAGGCCACTGGTAATGGGCATGGTAGCAACATCGATGGCGCCGATTTCAAGCGAATTGCCTGCCTGGAAATCGTGAAACGACAGATCCGCGTTGAAGATGCCAATCGGAACAGGGAACACCGGATCGGTCATCAGGCGGGTGAGGACTTCTTCGATACTGCCTTCCTCGGGAACGTGTCCGCACCAGAAACCAAAGGCATTCTTGGGATGAAATGCAGCGGCAAAGAATGGCAGGCCGCAAATCCTGTTGAAGTTTGTATGACTGAACAGCAAATCACCCCGAACAGGAGAGCGCGCCACGAGCGACTGTCCCAGGACGCGCAGGCCGGTCCCGGCATCGAAAACCACGATCTGATCGCCGCAATCAATCTCGATGCACGCGGAATTGCCGCCGAAAACAGCTGTTTCGGCACCTGGGGCCGGAAGCCCTCCACGGACTCCCCAGAATTTCAGCTCTGCTTGAGTTTCGGTCACGCTGCGTCCTTCTTGGCCCGACGCTACCGCGCAATCTTGCCTTCGTCCACGATGAGGCCTGTTGTTGGCAAGGCTGGGCCAAGATTGTTGGACCCGGCGGTTTCCATTTGTGATGATCCGCTCTAAAGATCGCCTGACATGAAGCTTCTGCAATCCCTTTGGCGGTACGATTCCGAACGAGGCCTGAAGCCGCTTCTGCTGCCGGTCGCCGGAGTGGTGGTGACCGCGATCCTCGTCATGTCGATTCTGGTTGGCCTTGCTGCGCGCGAACTGAACCGCCAGGCAGAACAGGATGCCAGCAACAGGCTGGCTGCGACGCTTTCACAGATTGCCGATGAGGCCGTTGAAAACACCCTGGAGTTCACCTGGTGGGATGAGTCCGTCAAACGCATCGTGATCCTTTTCGATCAGGCTTGGGCGTCGAACTTCTGGGGTTCCTATCAGGAAGGCTTTCGTGATGTGGATATCGTCTCGGCGCTGAATACCAATGGCGAAACCATCATGACCTGGCAGAACGGCTACATCTCAATAGGCGGTGATGTTGTCGACCTGGGCGAAGGTCTGGACCTTCTGATTGAAGATGCACACGCCAAATCTGTTGCCAACCCGATACCGGTGACAGGTTGGGTGTGGGGCGATGACGAGCTCTATCTGGTGGCCGTCGGTGCGATCACGCCGTCAGACCTGGTCTGGGCGGCCAATCTTGGTCAGAACCGGGGAACTGGTGTGTTCGCGCGAAGACTACAAGACATCCTGGATCAATCCATCTCCAACGAACTCATCCTGCCTGATCTGCGGATTGTTGATGCCGCATCAAGCGAAGCACTTCTGGTTCTTGACGGTCCCGACGGGCAGGTAACTGCGGGTCTGACGTGGGACCAGGAACTGCCTGGCGATGCGTTGCTGCGCACCGTGGTTCTGCCGGTCGGCATCGGTCTGCTGTTGATGATCCCCTTGCTCCTTTTGTTTCTGGGACGAGCGCAGAGCATGGTCCGAGAGGGCGATATCCTGGAGCGCAAGCTGCTGGAAGAGCAGGAACTCAATGAGCTCAAGGGGCGCTTTGTGTCGATGGTGAGTCACGAGTTCCGCACGCCGCTCGCTTCCATCATGGCCGCAAGCGAGATGCTGACCCACTACAACGACCGGATGGACGAGGATCAGCGCAAGGAAGAGCTTGTTTCAATCGGAAGCGATGTGGACCGTCTGACGGCCATGTTGGACAAGGTTGTTGCCTTGCAGCGGTCGGACTCCGTGTTGTTCGACCTTGAGCCCAGACCGGTCCATGTCGGCCAGCTTTGCCGGCGCATCGCAGACAAGGCCTCGCTCGCGACCAAGGGCAGGCACGAGGTTGCCCTTCATGGCGGAGATGAGGTCGGTGTCATATCTGTTGATGCCCAGCTTCTTGAGCACATTCTCTGAAACCTCATTTCCAATGCGATCAAGTATTCGGCCGATGGTGGCAAGGTGGACGTCCTGCTGGGGCGTGAGGACAACATGTTCAAGGTGGAGGTTGTGGACTATGGCATCGGCATCCCCCCGGTGAACTCGAGAGGATCGGAACCCCGTTTTGCCGGGCAGGAAATACAGGGTCGGTTTCGGGTACTGGCCTTGGTCTTGTCATTGCCTCAAGAGCCGCCGAGCGCCATGGCGGCGA
>CALIUG010000075.1 GCA_938048755.1 uncultured Alphaproteobacteria bacterium | reverse complement strand
TCATGCTGAACACACTTCTTTTTGTCGCCGCGGGTGGTGCGCTGGGGGCCATGGGGCGTTACCTCACGGTTGTCGGTGTGGGTGCGCTGATGGGACACGGATTCCCCTACGGCACCTTGGTGGTGAACGTGTTGGGTTCCTTTATTTTGGGGGCGCTGGTCGAGACCATGGCGCTGAAATGGTCGGTTTCAGAGGATGTCCGGGCGTTGCTCGTGGTCGGCATGCTGGGGGCATTCACGACATTTTCGACGTTTTCGCTCGACGTCATCGTGCAGGTGGAGCGGGGACAGCTGGTTCCCGCGGCAATCTACATCGTTGCGTCGGTGACACTCTCGGTTCTGGCGTTGTTTGCCGGTTTGCGCCTGATGCGGGTGATCCTGACATGAGTGGTGTGCAGCATGTGACCGTGTCGGCCGGGGATGCCGATATGCGCCTGGACCGCTGGTTCTTGAAGGAATATCCGCATCTGGGCCACGGGCGGCTTTCAAAACTGCTGCGTACCGGTCAGATCAGGCTGGACGGAAAGCGCTGCAAGGCCGGCGACCGGCTGGTTGCGGGTCAGGACCTGCGCCTGCCACCCCTGCCTGAGCCCGGCGAGGATCCACGCCCGCCGATACGCCGGGAGTGGGTGCCAACCGAGAGCGATCTGGATGATCTGGCCCAGCGGATGATCCACATGGATGATGCCGTGCTGGTCCTCGATAAACCCTCGGGCCTTGCCGTTCAGGGCGGGACGGGTACCGAACGGCATCTCGACGCCATGCTTGATGGACTGATGTTCGGCATCAACGACCGGCCGCGGCTGGTGCACCGGCTGGATCGCGATACCAGCGGTGTGCTGGTGCTGGCACGCAATCGCACGGCGGCCAAGGCACTGGCGCAATGCTTCAAGGGCCGTGAAGCCGAAAAGACCTATTGGGCACTGGTGGTTGGCAGGCCGGAGATTGATGAAGGCATGATCAACCTGCCGCTTGCCAAGAAAGGCGGGCAGGCCGGCGAGAAGGTGCAGGTCGATCATGACGAGGGGCTACCCGCCCAGACGGCTTACCGGATCCTCGATTCTGCGGCGCGGACGGCTTCCTGGCTGGAACTCTACCCCCAGACCGGGCGCACGCATCAGTTGCGGGTGCATTGCGAAGCCATGGGACATCCCATCCTGGGCGATGGCAAGTATGGCGGGAGCCAGGCGTTTCCCGACAAGAAGAACTTGGCGCGTCGGCTGCACCTGCATGCGCACCGTATCCGGCTGCCGCATCCCGATGGCGGTGTTCTGGACGTGAAGGCAGTTCTTCCCGGGGATCTCAAGGCAAGCTGGGATTTCTTTGGTTTTTCAATGGATTCAGCCAAGTGAACGGCGTTCATCTGGTGCTTTTCGACTGCGACGGAACCCTGATCGACAGTCAGCATGTCATCCACACTGCGATGTCGCGAGCCTTCCAGCTCCAGGGTCTTGTTCCGCCCGGTCGCGAAATGGTGCGTGGCGTTGTGAGGCTTTCGCTTGATGCAGCAATCAGCCGCCTGTCACCGGAGCTTGACCCGGAACGCGTCGCGATGGTTGAGCAGGACTACAAGGCCTCGTTCTTTGCCTTGCGTGAGGAACCGGACCATCTGAGCCGTGAGCCGCTGTTTGATGGCATGGCGGATCTGGTGCGTGACCTGGAATTCCGTGGCATCGTTCTGGGGGTGGCAACGGGCAAGGCGATGCGGGGGCTGAAACACACGCTGGCCATGCATGGACTGGACCGGCACTTCACGACCCTGCAGACGCCCGACAATGCGCCGGGCAAACCCCATCCCGGCATGGTGCTGCAGGCGATGGCCAAAGTTGGCGCAGAGCCGGAACAGACCGTGGTGATCGGGGACACGACCTTTGATATCGACATGGCCGTCGCGGCGGGTGTTTCAGGCCTTGGCGTGACCTGGGGTTACCACCCGATTGCGGCGCTTGAGGCCAGTGGCGCACGGGCCATTGCAGATGATGCCGAACACCTTCATTCGTTGATCACGTTGGAACTGGGCCTCTGAACGATGAAGCGGTTCTACAAGACCTGCGCATCAGCGCCGTGTGAGGGCGGTTATGTCGTCACGCTGGACGACCGTCCCGTGCGGACGCCGGCACGGTCCGTTCTGACCTTGCCCAGTGCTGCACTGGCCCAGGCCATTGCCAGGGAGTGGGACGGCCAGGGCGAGGAAGTCAATCCCCAGACCATGCCCCTGATGCGACTTGTCACCACGGCGATTGACCGCGTTGCGACTCAGCGTGACGCCATTCTGGACGATCTTGCGTCCTATGGCGGTTCGGATCTGCTCTGTTATCGGGCCGAGCATCCCCGCGAACTGGTCGAGCGCCAGAGCGTACAATGGCAGCCACTGATTGACTGGGCCGCCAGTGAACATGACGCCATTCTGGCGGTGACGGGCGGCCTAGTGGCGGTGCAGCAGCCCGAACCGGCCCTCAAGGCCCTGCGCAAGCCGCTTGAGGCGCTGGATTCCTTCTGTCTGGTGGCAACGCATACCGTGACCAGCGCGACAGGATCGCTGGTTGTTGCGCTGGCGCTGCTGGCCGGCCGGGTCGACGGCAACATTGCCTTTGAGCTGGGGGCTCTTGATGATCTTTATGCCCTGGAGGTCTGGGGTGAGGACAGGGAAGCCCGCGAACGCCTGAACGGGGTGCGCGGCACCATTCTGGCGGCAGAACACCTGTTGGCGCTGGTGCGAAATCCGGGCTAGAAGGCCCATGGAATATCAAGAGAAGGGGGCCAGACACCCATGCAGGATGTCATTGGCGAACTTGAGAAACGCAGGGCCCGTGCGCGGGTCGGCGGGGGCGAAAAGCGGATCGAAACCCAGCATGCCAAAGGCAAGCTGACGGCGCGTGAACGCATGGAACTGCTTCTGGACGAAGGATCGTTCGAAGAATGGGACATGTTTGTCGAGCACCGCTGTGCCGATTTCGGGATGGCCGACCAGAAGGTCCCCGGCGATGGTGTGGTGACGGGCTGGGGCACGGTCAACGGCCGCCTGGTCTTTGCCTTCAGCCAGGACTTCACGGTTTTTGGTGGTTCTCTCTCTGAATCCCATGCCCGCAAGATCTGCAAGATCATGGATCGGGCGATGCAGGTGGGAGCGCCGGTCATCGGCCTCAACGACAGCGGCGGTGCACGCATCCAGGAAGGCGTGGATTCGCTCGCCGGTTATGCCGAGGTCTTTCAGAAGAACGTGCTGGCATCAGGCGTTGTGCCCCAGATCTCGGTCATTATGGGCCCCTGTGCGGGTGGGGCGGTTTATTCGCCTGCCATGACGGACTTCATCTTCATGGTGAAGGATACCTCCTACATGTTCGTGACCGGCCCTGATGTGGTGAAAACCGTGACCCATGAAGTTGTGACCCAGGAGGAACTGGGTGGTGCGGTGACCCATATGAGCAAGTCCGGCGTTGCAGACCTCGCCTTCGAGAACGACGTCGATGCGCTGGCCGAAGTACGCCGTTTTGTCGACTTCCTGCCTGCGTCAAACCGCGAGAAGGCCCCGGTTCTCGAGACCCCCGATCCGGCGGATCGGCCCGAGCAATCCCTCGATAACCTGATCCCGGCCAATGCCAACAAGCCGTATGATGTGAAGGAACTGATCACCAAGGTGGTCGACGAGGGCCACTTCTTCGAAATTCAGCCTGCCTATGCCGGGAACATCGTGGTCGGGTTTGCCCGCA
This sequence comes from uncultured Alphaproteobacteria bacterium, assembly GCA_938048755.1. GTDB lineage: Bacteria > Pseudomonadota > Alphaproteobacteria > SP197 > SP197 > SP197. The sequence goes on along the minus strand of CALIUG010000075.1, from coordinate 17,729 downwards.
TGGAAGGTCACAGTGTGGGCATTGTGGCGAACCAGCCGATGGTGCTGGCAGGGTGCCTGGATATCGACGCCTCCAAGAAGGCTGCGCGGTTCGTGCGTTTCTGCGACTGTTTCAACATCCCCATCGTGACGCTGGTCGATGTTCCAGGCTTCCTGCCCGGCACCGATCAGGAGTTCGGCGGCATCATCAAACACGGTGCCAAACTGCTGTTTGCCTATGCCGAGGCGACGGTGCCCAAGGTCACGCTGATCACCCGAAAGGCCTATGGCGGCGCTTATGACGTGATGGCCTCCAAACACCTGCGCGGTGACGTCAACTATGCCTGGCCCACGGCAGAGATCGCGGTGATGGGCTCAAAGGGCGCCGTGGAGATCATCTTCCGTGCCGATCTGGGCGATCCCGCCAAGATCGAGGCGCGTACCGAAGAATACAAGGAACGCTTCGCCAATCCGTTTGTGGCAGCACAGCGTGGTTTCATCGACGAGGTCATCATGCCGCGCAACACGCGCCGCCGCCTGTGTGGTGCGCTGCGGATGCTTCGGGGAAAGGAACTCCAGAATCCTTGGAAGAAACACGATAATATTCCTCTTTGACAGATAGTTAGAGCATCATGTTCAAGAAGATTCTCATAGCAAATCGCGGTGAAATTGCCTGCCGGATCATCAAGACCTGCAAGCGGATGGGCATTGCCACGGTGGCGGTCTATTCGGAGGCCGATGACGGCGCTCTGCATGTGCAGATGGCCGATGAGGCTGTGCTGCTGGGGCCTCCGCCGCCGGGGCAGAGTTATCTGCTGATCGAGAAGATTGCCCAGGCGATCCGCGATACCGGGGCAGAGGCTGTGCACCCGGGCTTCGGGTTTCTCTCTGAGAACGCGTCCTTCGTGGCTGCTGTCGAGGCGGCAGGCGCCGTGTTCATCGGACCGCCGGTCGATGCCGTGGCGGCCATGGGTGACAAGATCACCTCCAAGAAGATTGCCGAGAAGGCCGGGGTCAACGTCATTCCAGGCGTCATGGCTGAGATTGACGATGCCGATGAGGCCGTGAAGATCGCCCAGCAGATCGGCTATCCCGTGATGGTCAAGGCCGCGGCCGGTGGTGGCGGCAAGGGCATGCGCGTGGTGTGGAACGATGCCGAGGCCAGGGATGGGTTCCGCGCCGCGCGATCGGAAGCCGAGACCTCTTTTGGTGACGGCCGTATCTTCCTCGAGAAGTTCATCGAGAATCCACGGCATATCGAGATTCAGCTTTTGGGCGATACCCACGGCAACATCGTTTATCTGAATGAGCGGGAATGCTCGATCCAGCGCCGTCACCAGAAGGTCGTGGAAGAAGCGCCAAGCCCGTTGCTGGATGATGCAACACGCAAGGCGATGGGCGAGCAGGCGGTCGCATTGGCCAGGGCCGTGAACTACTGTTCTGCTGGCACCGTTGAGTTTGTTTCGGATCAGAAGAAAAACTTCTATTTCCTTGAAATGAATACAAGATTGCAGGTTGAACATCCGGTAACCGAGTGCATCACGGGCCTCGATCTGGTCGAACAGATGATCCTGGTTGCGGCAGGCAAGAAGCTTGCTTTTGGTCAGGAGGATGTTGCCCGTGACGGCTGGGCCATGGAGTCGCGTATCTATGCCGAGGACCCGATTCGCGGGTTCCTGCCTTCGATCGGCCGATTGACGCGATACCGCGTGCCTGAAGAAACAGATGGCGTGCGTATCGACAGCGGGGTCGAGGAAGGCTCTGAAGTCACGATGTTCTATGATCCCATGATCGCCAAGCTGGTGGTCCATGGCAAAGACCGGGCAAGCGCCGTCGCTGCCATGCGCCGGGCCCTGGACGGGTTTGAGGTGCGCGGTGTGCGCCACAACATCGACTTTCTGTCCGCCATCATGCGCGAGGAGCGGTTTGAAGAGGGCGCACTCACCACGGCCTTTGTCGAGGAGACCTGGCCCGATGGGTTCTCCGGTGCCGAATGCGGTTCACGCGAGGAAACGGTTGTGGCTGGCGTCGCTCTTCTGGCCCATCTGAGCGTTCTGGCACGGGATCGCGGGATTACGGGCACGTTGGACGGGGCAGCCCTGCTTCCCGAAACCTGGGTGGTACGTTTTGCCGGCCGCAAGGTTCTGGCGCGTGCGCAGTTGTGTGACGGCGGTCTGGACATGACCCTGGGCAACCGCGCCGTGCCCGTGTGCGGCGATTGGCGGCCTGGCCTGACGCGATTTGACGGAACCGTGGAGCACGAACCTGCGCTAGTTCAGGTGGACCGCAGGGGCACGAACTGGGCGTTGTCCCATGCCGGTGTGAGCACAAATGTCACGGTCCTGTCGGAGCGTGCCGACGTTCTTCTGGAACGTATGCCAGAGAAGCCGGTGGCCGATACGGCCGGCATGGTCCTGTCGCCGATGCCGGGCATGATGGTGGATGTTCTGGTGGCCGTCGGAGATGCGGTGGAGGTCGGCCAGGCGCTGGCTATCGTTGATGCCATGAAGATGGAGAACATCCTGCGGGCCGAACGCTCGGGCACGATCGGCAAGGTGCACGTTGCCAAAGGCGATTCCGTTGCCGTTGATCAGTTGCTGATCGAATTTGAAGCCTGATGCCGGGAGTTTCAAAGCGCGCGGTGGCACAGTATCCTCCGTTCGAAGGGAGCGTTCCCTGGCATTGCTGCTAGAGCAACCCGCAACCCGGGCGGAGACAGACGACCTTTGACCTCCAAAAGGCAGCGTCCCATGCCTTTGCGCAAGGCCCTGCGCAATCCGACCCTGCATGACACGCTGTCATTGCTTCTGGCTGCCTGTGCGCCTGCTGCCCTGATTGCCGGTGGCACCATTGCTGTGGCCGAGGGCGAACCCCTGGGTGCTGGGGCCATGCTTGCCGGTTTGGCCGGCGGCGCAGGATTATGGCATGTCGGGCGTCGTCGCCCGTCGTCAGGCGCAGAGTTTGGTGAAGATCGCCTGTTCCTGCGCCTGATTGATCAGATTCCGGTGACGATCTGGATTGAAGACTGGCGCGCGGCCCGCGAACTGATTGAGCGCGCGTATGCCGAGAGCGATGATCAACCCGCACGCTGGCTGGACGAGCATATGGAGGAGCGCCGGGCGACCTCCGGGGCGATGCGCGTGCTCCATTCGAATCCTGCTGCTAGTGAACTCTACAACGCAGATTCACGTTCCGCACTGGCCGATCCGGACTTCGAGAACTTCCTGACCCGCGAGAACGGCGACGGTATCGTCAAGATCCTGCATCCGTTAAGGGAAGGAAGCAGCACGGTCGCCTATGACGGTATCGATCAGGCGACCCTGGATGGTCGCCACATCAGTGTGCGCACGCTGCTGGTTCTGCTGCCGGGACACGAAGAAGACTGGTCGCGGGTCATGCTGGTCGAAACCGACATCACGTCCGAGGTCGTAGCCTATCGAGAAAAGGTTCACTCGGAGCAACGCTATCGTGATCTGCTCGACCACCTGCCTGTTGCGGTTTGGGTCGAGGACTGGAGTGCCGTCAAGCCGATCGTCGCGGAACTGCATGAACACGTAAAAGGTGATCTGGGCGAGCACCTCATGGCAAATCTGGAACTGGTTCAAAGGATCGGAGATGCCCAGAAGGTCGTCCTGATCAATCAGGCAGCGCTATCGATTTATGGCGTTGACGAACTTGGTGACCTGGAAGCCTGGGAAGCCGAGAGTTTTTCCTTTGAGAGGCGCGTACGGCATATCGTCAACTGGGTTGAACGTCTGGGCAACGGAGTCTCGTCTGTTTCCTATCGCATCGACGATGTCGAACGTCCCGATGGCAACCTGATCAGTGTTGCCGGCACGCTCAACATCATGCCCGACCATCTGGAAGGCTGGGGAAGGGTTCTGATTGCCGAACAGGACATTACTTCCGAGGTGGCAGCAGACCGTGAACGCCAGATTGCAGAAGGCCAGTTTCGCGAACTGTTCGATCAATCTCCTCTCTCGATCTGGGAGAACGACTGGTCGAAGGTCAAGCTGCGGGTTGGTGAACTGCGCAGCGACGGTGTCGAGGACATCGGCAGCTACTTGCGCGCGAACCGTGATGCGCTGATGGAGTTGCGCAATCTTGTACGGATGACAGGGATCAATGCGGCTGCCGCGGCAATCTATGGCATTGAGGATCGGGAGGCCGTTATTGCCGGTGAGGTTCCCATTCCAGAGAGCGACGACGAACTTGAAAAATTCATCCGCTGCCTGGTGTCCTTTGATGAGGGTGCACGCTCATTCCATTACACGGTTGAAGAAGCAACGTTCGATGGTCGCAAGATCATGGTGCGCAACAACATGATGATTCCCGAATCCCATCTGCATGACTGGTCGCGTGTGGTGATTCAGGCCGACGACATCACCGAGCAGCATGACGCGCAGAGCCGAGTTCAGGAAAGTGAAAGACGTTATCGCGAGCTCTTTGAGCAGTCGCCCGTGGCAATCCTTGAAGCGAACTGGTCGGGAGTTCGAGCCCGTATCGATCAGCTTTTTGCTGAGGGAGTAACAGATGTTCAGGCGCATCTGCGCGAAAACTCCGACCTGCTTCAGGAACTGCATGAAAGCATCCTGACCACCGACATGAACGCCTCAGCCATGACGTTGTTCGGCATTGCCTCCCATGCCGAGTTTGCCAAGGGAGCAAGAGATCTGCCCCCGACCCATGACCAGCTTGATTCCATGGTCGACTTCATTGCTGCATTTCTGCGCGGTGAAGTTCCCGTGCGGGAGGTTGTGCAGCAGACCTATGATTATCGGCTGATCGTTGCACGAACGACAGGCACCGTACCCGAGCAGAGTGCCGATATATGGGATCGCGTTGTCTTTCTGTTGGAGGATATTACGGAAGATCGCGAGATTCGATCACGCGTCGAAGCCAGTGAACGGCGCTATCGGGAGCTGTTCGAACAGGCACCAATCGGTATCCGCGTGGATGACTGGTCGCATATCAAGCGACGCATTGAGCGTCTGTTCCTGGACAGCGGGGGTCGCGTGGCCGATGAGCTGATAGCGAACCGGGAGGAATTGCGGAAACTGGTCTCGGCCATGCGGATCATGGACGTGAACGAAGGATGCCTGAGAATATACGGCGCCAAGGACCAGGCGGAGTTTGCCGAACGTGTCGGAACAGGGCTCTCCGACGACCTGCTGGACGAGCTGGCCCGTGTCCTTGAGCAGATTGTGCAGGTTGGGCGCACAATACGACGAGGCGAAACTGCTGAGACTCTGGCTGATGGCAGCACGATCTATACCCGAGGCACCATCATGGTGCCGGAGGAATTCCGTGAGGATTGGGCACGCGTCATCCTGACGATCGAAGATGTGACGGAAGTGCATCAGACGCGCTCGGCCTTGGAGGCGAGCGAACGTCGCTACCAGGAGATGTTCAACCAGTCGCCCGTCGCGATCTGGGTCGAGGATTGGTCAGGTGTGAAGGACATGCTTGAAGCCCTTGGCTTGCCCGACGGAGACGCATCCGTCGAGTATATTGAACGCCATCCCGAGTTTGTCGGCGAAGCCTATAAGGCCATGCGGCTTCTCGACATCAACGAGATGGCATGGCAGCAACGCCGAGCAGGCAATCGTGCGGCCATGTTGAAGTGGTCTGATGGTGAAATGCCGGAGTCAGAACGGCACGCGGTAACCTTGATCCTCCAGGCGCTCGCACGAGGCGAGACCCATGTCGCACTTCCCGACTTGCTGCAGGTTCGTTTGGATGGCTCGGAGTACTACGAACGCGGAATTGCGTTTGTGCCGCCTGAGTTCGAGCAATCCTGGAAGCGCATCATTCACGTCATGGAGGACGTGACTGCCGAACAGAACGCTCTGCAGGAGCTTTCCGAAAGCCGTTACATGATGCAACTGGCGCAGAGAATGACCGGCCATGGCCACTATGTTCATGATACGAGCAAGGATCAGCTGATCGAGACGTCAGAGTCTCTGGCCCGTATCTTCACGTTCGGCGAAGAGGTCTTTCATCACGATAATCCCAATGTGATGGACATGGTCCACCCCGAGGATCGTGAGAGGGTTGCGAAGATCCTTGAGGAGTCGGCGCGCAATCGAACGTCGACGGATTTCGAGTACAGGATCATCCGGGCCGATGGGGAGGTGCGCCATCTCCATGAGGTCTGCGAATTCCTTCCCGACTCAGAGGGACGCCAGAGCCCGCGCCGGATCGGCACCATTCATGATGTCACCGAAGAGCGGATCGCCGAGGAGACGTTGCGCAGTGCCCGCGACGAAGCCGAACGTGCCAGCAATGCCAAGACTGAGTTCCTTGCGACGATCAGTCATGAACTACGCACACCGCTCAACGCCATCATCGGTTTTTCCGATGTCATTCTGGAAGGCATGTTCGGGCCACTCGAGAACCCGCGTTATGACGAGTATGTCCGCGACATCAACGAGAGTGGGCGACATCTTCTGGAATTGATCAACGACATCCTTGATCTGGCCAAGGCCAAGGCGGGCAGGCTTGAACTCCATGAGGAAGCCACGAACCTTGCCATGATCGTCGATATTTCGGTCAAGCTGTTCCGGGAACGTGCTGAACGGTCCGGCATGGATCTGGTCGTGGCGGTTCCCGAAACGGTTCCGGCCCTGCATGCCGACAGCCGCAAGCTGCGGCAGATGATGCTCAATCTGCTTTCCAATGCAGTGAAGTTCACACCGGACAAAGGCCGGGTCGAGGTGCGCATTGAATTGCGGGATGATGGTGGCGTCGATCTGGTGGTCGAGGACACCGGAATCGGTATGAGCCATGATGATATGGAACGCGCGTTCGAGGTGTTTGGACAGGCAGACAGCACACTGACCCGACGCTATGAAGGCACCGGCCTGGGCCTGCCCCTGGCACGCGCCGTTGTACGCCTGCACGGCGGTGACCTGCTGATGCGCAGTCAGCCAGGCAAGGGAACCATGGTCACAGCGCGTTTCCCTGCTGATCGCACGCTGTTCGAGTCGGAGCAGGGGGCCTCGAAGTGATGGCAAGGAATCAGAGCAGGTGTGTCAGGGTTGCTTTGACCGGACGCGTACAAGGCGTCTGGTACCGTGCATGGACCCGCGAAGAAGCCCGCGACCTGGGGCTCGACGGATGGGTCCGCAATCGATCCGATGGCTCTGTGGAGGCCGTTCTGTCAGGCCGGAACGGGGATATCGAAGCAATGCTGCAGCTGTTGTGGTCTGGTCCCCCGCTTGCACGTGTTGATAGTGTTGTCGTGGAGGAATGGAGCGAATCTGTCGCTCCAGGCTTTGAGCAGCGGCCGACAGGCTAGCTTGCAACTGGTGGCATCGTTTCCTCGAAGGTGGCGCGCAGGGCCGCATCAAGCTGATTCATGGTTGTGTCCAGCCCGAGTTTTCGCATGGATGTCACGCCATGCCCCTGGATACCGCAGGGAATGATCCCGGAAAATCGCTGCAGATCGGGATCGAGATTGATGGCGATGCCGTGGTACGTGACCCAGCGCCGGACCCGGACACCGATCGCTGCGATCTTGTCCTCACGACCGTCATCCCCCACGACCCAGACGCCGACACGATCGGATCTGCGCTCCCCTGTGATTCCGAACTGGCCGAGTGTCTGAATGATCCAGTTCTCGAGCGCCTCGACATAAGCATGCAGGTCACTGCCGCGTTGCGACAGGTCGAGCATGACATAGGCAATCCGCTGACCTGGCCCGTGATAGGTGTAGCGCCCGCCGCGTCCGGTCGGAAAGACCGGCGCATCTCCCGGATCGAGAAGTTCAGAGGGGTCTGCGCTGGTGCCGGCCGTGAAGAGGTGAGGGTGCTCGAGCAGCCACACGCTCTCGGGCGCGGCACCCGTGCTGATAGCGGCAACCTCTGCCTCCATGGAGGCAATGGCATCGGGGTAGGCGACAGGCCTTTGGCTGGTTTGCCAGTGGATCGCAGGCATGGTTTCCAGATGAGTGCGTTCGTACGAATCAAGGTTGCTCTTTGCGCCTGAGGCATCTTTGCACGAATGCAGCCGGTCGCCAGCGATTCAATGCAACCACGATAAGCTTCAGTCGCTCTTGCAGGGGCGTCTGATCTTGGCTATACGAACGCCGCTTGCCACCCTTGGCGGTCGTGGCGGAATTGGTAGACGCGCAGCGTTGAGGGCGCTGTGGGTGAAAGCCCGTGGAAGTTCGAGTCTTCTCGACCGCACCAAACTTTAAGGCCACTGAAATCAATCTTTGATTTCTGGCCCGGCAGGCAGGTTCCGAGCCTGAATCCATTGATCTGCGTGCAAATCGCTCTATCGGAACATAGGGGCAGAGGTCCACAATGGGGTCTCTGGTATCTGCAGTTTCAGGAACAGGTCGATGACCACCCAGCCCGAGTCGACAAACGATGCGTCCGGCCGCGAGGCACAGGATCTCTATGGCCTGACATCAGACCTGCTGGACGCGATCCTGGAGGCGCTGGACCAGGAAGATCTCAATCGCCTGGAAGCCCTGGTCGTTCCCCTGCATGCGGCCGACACAGCCGACCTGCTCGAACAGATTACCGGCCCCCAACGCTCGCTGGTGCTTGATGCTCTGCGCCCGGAGATTGATCCCGATATCCTGGCCTATCTTGATGAGCCCTCGCTGGAAGACGTCCGTGAGCGCCTGGGTATGCAGGAGTTCGGCCAGCTGGTCGGGCAGCTTGAAACCGATGATGCGATCGAGGTTATCGATACCCTCGATGATGACGTTCAGGAAGAGATTCTGGCTGCTGTTCCTGCCGCGGAGCGGAGGGTTGTTCAGGAAGGCCTGAACTTTCCCGAGGACAGCGCCGGGCGTTTGATGCGCCGTGATGTGGTGGCCTTGCCGATGTTCTGGAATGTCGGTCAGACCATCGACTACCTGCGAAGCTCCAGCGACCTGCCTGGAGAATTCTACGCGGTCTTTGTTGTCGATCCCGGTCACAAGCCCCTGGGCATGATCTCGCTGGGCGCCATTCTGCGCAGCAAGCGCGATGTGAAGCTCCAGTCATTGGTTGATGGAGAGCCGACCACGGTCAAGGGAGAGACGGACCAGGAAGAGGTGTCGTATCTCTTCCAGCAATACGGTCTTTCGGAAGTGGCGGTTGTCGACGACGACGGCAGACTGCTCGGTACCATCACCTTTGACGACATGGTCGATGTGATGAGCGAGGAGTCCGAAGAGGATGTCTTGCGCCTGGGCGGTGTTGCCGAGACCGACCTTCACGACTCGGTGGTTCAGACGACCCGCAAACGCTTTTTGTGGCTGCTGATCAATCTGGGAACGGCGATCCTTGCGTCGATTGTCATCGGGGCGTTTGAAGGCACGATCGAGCAGATCGTCGCTCTTGCCGTGCTCATGCCCATCGTTGCTTCCATGGGCGGCAATGCGGGAACCCAGGCCATGACGGTGGCGGTTCGTGCGCTGGCAACCAAGGATCTGACGCAGGCAAATGCCCTGCGCGTCATCGGCAAGGAAGTGGTCGTTGGCTTGCTCAACGGCTGCCTGTTTGCAGTGTTGATGGGGATCATCGCCTGGCTGTGGTTCCATGACCCCATGCTGGGCGTTGTGATTGCCCTTGCGATGATCGCCAATCTTCTGGTCGCGGGTATGTCTGGTGCGATGATTCCGCTGACCCTGGAACGCTTCAACATCGACCCGGCCGTTGCTGCCGGCGTCTTTCTCACCACGGTCACGGATGTTGTCGGGTTCTGCGCCTTTCTTGGGCTTGGCGCACTGTTGCTGCTTTAGGAATATCGGATGCCAAGAACCCTTCGATTCTATTTCGACTTTTCGTCGCCCTACGGCTACCTGGCGACGGCCCGCATCGACGATCTAGCACAACGCCATGACTGCAAGGTCGACTGGCGGGCGCATCTGCTGGGTGTCGCCATGAAGGCAACGGGACAGAAACCTCTTCTCAACCAACCGTTGCGCGGGGCCTATGCACAGCACGACCTCAACAGGATGGCGCGGGATTTTGGCTTGCCTTTGGTACAGCCCGACGTGTTTCCGATCCATTCTGTTGCTGCAAGTCGTGCGTTTTATGCCTTGAAGGATGATGAAGACGGTCAGTCTGATTTCCTGGCGCGACAGCTTTTCCATGCTTACTGGGGAGAGGGGCGTGACATCAGCCGCCCGGATGACATCGCCCGCGAAGCCGCTGCAATCGGCATGGATGGGGAGGCGCTGATCCAACGCATGGCGTTGCCTGAAACGCGCCAGCGCCTGCGTGAGGAGGTTGACGATGCCATGGAGCGCGGCATCTTCGGATCCCCCATGTTCGATATCGATGGTGAGCTGTTCTGGGGCTGCGACAAGTTTGATCAGATGGACCGATGGCTTGCCGCCGGCGGGTGGTGATCAGTCGCTGGCCAGCACATCGGCAAAGACATCGCGATCGATATTGCCGCCAGAGAGGATGAGCGACACCTTGCGACCCGCCATGGCGTCACGCTCCTTGATCAGGGCAGCCAGCGGTGCCGCACCGGCGCCTTCAGCAATGTTGTGGGTGTCGGTGAAGTAATGGCGCATGGCCTGACGAATCTGGGTGTCGCTGACCGTCACGATACGTTCGACGCCAGCCGCGATTTCGGTGAGCGCATCGTTGTTGGGTACACGGCAGGCCATGCCGTCAGCGATGGTGTCTGCGCTGTTGGTGGAAACCGGACGTCCTTCAGCCAGGGAGAGGGCATAGGCCGGGGCATTCTCGGCGACGACGCCAACCACCCGGGTTTTGCGGTTCACGGCATCGCGTGCACGCATGACCGCACAGATGCCCGAACCAAGCCCGATGGGCACATAAACCGTGTCGATGTCATCATGATCATCAAACAGTTCCAGGCCATAGCTGGCTACGCCCGACACCAGGTCCTCATGAAATGAAGGCAGCATGTGAAGACCCTGGTCTTGCGCATGAACTTGTGCGAACTCCAGGGCAGCCTGAAAGTCGTGACCTTCTTCGATCAGCGTGGCCCCCAGCGCGCGCATGGCCGCGTTTTTCTCTGAAGAATTGCCATGGGGCACGACCACTGTCGCAGAGAGGCCCGAACGTGCCGCTGCATAGGCAACACTTTGTCCATGGTTGCCTCTGGTCGCCGCCAGGACACCACGAGTTTCCGGCAGCCTTCTGCGCAGGCGTTCCATGTAGACCAGGCCGCCACGCAGCTTGAAGGCGCCGACAACCGTATGGTTTTCGTGTTTGACCCAGACATCTGCACCGGTCCGTTCGCAAAGGAGCGGCCAGCGATGGCAGGGGGTCGGGGCAACAATCCTGTTGACGAGAACCTGTGCGTCGCGCAGCGCGGCGAGGTCGCTCACGTCGCGGTCAGGCCAGATTTACGCGCATGTTCTCGCGTGCCACGAAGGCACGGCCGGTCAGCGCTGCCGTGACGCCATCGACGCGACACGATCCGGTCTGGCCGCGATGGATGCCCTCAATGGGGAACGCGAAGGTCGCGGAGAAGAGGCGCTGGCGATCGGCATCGGGATCAATCGCGGCATGGTGACCTATGGCAATATCGGCAGCCCGGACCGGCTCGATTTCACGGTTCTGGGTCCGGCCGTGAATGTGGCGAGCCGCATTCAGGACCTGTGCAAGGTTCTGGGCGAACCCGCTCTTGCAACGGCTGCGGTGGCATCATGCTGGCCCGATGATTTCACCAGCCGAGGCAGCCATGGTGTTCATGGTGTGGCCGAGCCGGTCGAGGTTCATGCCCTGAAGTTCTGAACGGGTGCCACACGCTGAGGTGTGCGGCCTGTGATTACTCGAACACCTGGCCTTCTGGTGTCAGGTAGAGGTCGTCGTAATCGCACGGGTTGAACCATTCGCTGGCGTAGCTGACTTCCTGGGTCGTGATGTTGCGCCACTCCATCTGATTCGTGACGGTCTCCTGGATGTAGACGCCAGGGGTGTTCGCGCAGGAGATTTCGAACCCGGCTGAAGTTCCCGGCGCGATCACATTGACCTCCGACCAGGTCGCTCCCGCAAGCCAGTTCGAATAGATGCCGCCCATCGATGACGTGAAGCTCACGATTTCAGAAGAGGTGCTGCGATTGTGGAGCACGACCTCTTGCTGGCGCGTGTCGGAGATCCCGAACTGGGCGTGAGCAGCAACGGGGATCAGCAGGGCGGCGAGCAGGATCAGATGTTTCATGATGGACGATCCAGGTTGCAGGGTGGCTCTGGCATCCTGAGTGTGCGCAAGCCCGGATGCGATGGACAAGGCAATTCGGTGGCACGCAAGACGATGGGCGCGCTCGGTAACCGTGCCGGTTTTGAATCCGAGCAGTTTATTTTCGAGGCGTGCGTACTTCCCGGACGAAGAAGCCTAGGGTCGGGCCCAGAGCATTCTGCGCCCACCCGGTCACGGTCGAGCAACAACCGGGTTGCGCCATCATCAAGCTTGGGGTTGAACCATCATGAAACTAGATCGACGTATCTTCCTGGGCGCTGCCGCGGCAACCGTGGGAACGGGCCTTGTCGGCCCCGCCCGGGTCGCTGACGGACTACCCCGCCTGCTGGTCGACCACATGCTTTTGCGGCCCGGCCGCTATCTGCGGGCTGCAGGCTACGATGCAGCGATTGCACCCCATGGCACGCCGCTGAACGACCTCATCGAGCAGGGCCTGGACGAGGACCGGATCATCGTCTCGTCACGAGAGAAGCTGGAGCAGGTCCGGGCCGGGCAGGGCCGTGCTGTCCTGATTGCCGGCAAAAACCTTCCTGACATCGCGGCCGAACTGACCCAGGCGCTGGGCGTCAACTGGCAGCATGCTCCGTTGAGCCGCTGCCTGGATTGCAACGTTGCCGTCGAGGAAGTCGATGCAGCGACGTGGGGACACAGGGTCAACATTGGAGACCTCGCAGTTGCCGGCATGTTGCCGCTGACCCATTGCGGTGCCTGCGACAGCGTCTATTGGCGTGGTGGCCATGCGCTCGAGATGCAGGCGCGTCTGGCATCGTGGTCGGCGGGACAGTTTGTCTAGAGGGTTCGGTCGCCGTTGCCGCTATGGGCGCGGCCTCTTAACTTGATTCTCGGAGCACGGGTGATTGTTGGTCACCCACTCCTGCTCGGTTCCTCTCCATCCGTAGAACGGGCGCGAGGGAGACAACGAGGCAAGCCTCGAACCAAGCGGTTCGGGGCTTTTTTGTTTTCCGGGCCCTGAAGCGCGCAGGGCTCAGGCCAGACGCTCCAGCACGCTTGCGATCAGGCGGCCCATGTCGCCGGCGGCAAGGGCGGCGGTTTCGTGGACCTCCTGCGCCGTCGGGGCGTCATCGGCCAGACCGGCGGCCATGTTGGTCATCATGGAGAGTCCCAGCACGCCCATGCCTGCCTGAGCGGCGACGATCACTTCGGGAACGGTGGACATGCCAACGGCATCGGCGCCCAGGGTGGCGAAGGCGCGGATTTCGGCGGGGGTTTCGAAGTTGGGTCCGGTGACGGCGAGATAGATACCTTCATGGAGGGTGATGCCGTTCTGGTTTGCCGCGTCACGGGCAATCGAGCGCAGGACCGGGGCATAGGCATCGTTCATGGGAAAGAAGCGGGGTCCGTCGGCATCATCGTGCGGGGCCGCCAGGGGGTTGGCACCCATCAGGTTGATGTGGTCGGTGATGGCCATGAGCGCGCCGGGCCGCATGGCCTGGTTGATGGCGCCTGCAGCATTGGTGACGACGAGATTGGCGCAGCCCAGGGCTTTCAGCGTTCTGCCGGGGATGGCCAGTGCGGCGGGGTCGACGCCCTCATAGAGATGAATGCGGCCCTGCATGCAGGCGACCGGGTGCCCGGCCAGATGGCCCAGAATCAGACGGCCGCGATGGCTGGGCGCGGTGGCGTGGGGAAACGACGGTAAGTCGGCATAGTCGAAGACAGCTTCGGGCGAGATCGCTTCGGCGAGATCGTTGAGGCCCGAGCCCAGGATGAGGCCCGTGCGGGGAACAAAGCCGCCGATCCGCTCCTGGATGTGGCGTGCGGCTGCGGTCATGAGCCCGACAGGCGTTCGGCGAGAGGCTGGCTGTAGTGGAGTTCGGTATCCCAGGGGAAGTGGATCCAGGTGTCCTGGCTGACCTCGGTGAGGAAGGTATCGACCAGCGAGGCGCCTTCGGGCTTGGCATAGACGGTGGCGAAATAGGCCCTGGGCAGCATTTCGCGCACGGCGCGTGCGGTGCGCCCGGTATCGACGAGATCATCGACCAGCAGGGTATCGGCACCGTCGCCTACGACTTGTTTCAGAACGGTGATGTCGCCCTGGCTCATGTGGTCATAGGAGGCGATGCAGACGGTATCGATGAGGCGGATGTTGAGCTCGCGCGCGACAATCGCCGCGGGCACCAGACCGCCGCGGGCGATGGCCACGACCCGCTGCCAGGGACCTTTTCCAGCGAGCCGCCAGGAGAGCGCCTTGGTATCGCGGTGAAGCTGATCCCATGAGACGTTGAAGTTCTTTTCCTGTGCGCTGCTCATGACGTCTTCTCCCGATTTCGACCTGTCTTGTGCCGCATGGCGCTGGCTCTGCCAAGGGTGGATGATTTCGCTTTCTGGGAATGCCATTGCGTGACAGGGTTTGCACGCGGCAAGACGCTGCTTGCTCAGGGATAACGAGCCATGACCGATGTGAAGGTCCAGGACGCGGGCGCGCAGAAGAGCGGCCTTGGCATACTTCTTCTGATTGGCGGAATTGCTGTCTTCTCGATTCAGGACGTCATCGTGCGCCAGATGAGTTCGAGTTATCCCGTGCTCGAGTTCGTGTTCTTCCGCACGATTTTCTCCATCCCGCCGATCCTGCTGATCGTTAAACTGCAGGGTGGATTTGCGACGATGCGCGCAAAACGCCCCTTCCTGTTGCTGGTGCGCGGGTTCCTGATGTTGCTGGCCTATACGACCTATTATCTGGCCGTGGCATCGCTGCCGCTGGCGACCGCCGTGGCGCTGTTCTTCTGCGCGCCCCTTCTGGTCACGGCCATGGCGGCGCTGTTCCTGCCTGAACCCGTCGGGTTGCGGCGTTGGGGTGCTGTGCTGGTGGGTTTTGGTGGCGTTCTGCTGATTGCCCAGCCGGGTTCCGGGTTTGTCGATCCCGGAGTCTTCATCGCGGTGGCGGGTGCGGCGATCTATTCGATCTCTGTCATCATGACGCGCAAGCTGGGCGAAACCGAGTCGGGCAACGCCATGCTGATCCATCAGGCCATGGTCTATCTGGTGTTTTCCGGTCTTGCGGGCCTGTTGATGCAGGATCTGGCGGTCGAGGCCGATGCCCATGCCGCTGCCCAGTTCCTGATGAGCGGCTGGGTTATGCCGCAAGCAGGGCATCTGGCCCTTATGGCGCTGTGCGGCGTGATTGCCGCAGCGGGCTTCTATGGCCTCACCCAGGCCTATCGCCTGGCCCCGCCCAGCGCGGTGGCGCCGTTTGAATACACCGGCATGACCTGGGGCATCCTGTGGGGTTATGTCTTCTGGTCGGAAGTGCCCGATGTGATGGCGATCGGCGGCATGGTGGTGATTGTGGCCGCAGGTGTCTACATCATCAACCGGGAGCGGGTGCGTGGAAAACGGGTGGTCGCAGGCCGGCAACTGCGTCCCCGGACCTGATTCGACCCCTCAGAGACTCCAAGACAGTCCTTTCGGTGCGGAATGTCCGGTTGATCCTTCTCATTCCGTCGTATCCGCGGCTTTGAGATGCACAATCGGGATAGAATCTGCTGATCACTTTGTCGTTGGAACCTGGTTTTGATCCGTATTCACGCTTTGCCGACACCTGGCCAGGGTCTGATTGCCGTGATTCTTCCCGATTCTGGTCAGGGTGACATTCAGGGCGCAGCGGTTCAGCAATGCCGTCGGAGTAAAATAGGGGTTCTTCCAATTTTCTGCTTATAATCAACAGTTTGAGCCCCAACGTGGCAGGACGCAGGCAATTTCAGAAGCCGGACAAACCAAGCAAGATCAGCGATGAAACCTATCCTCAAAACAGCCAAAAGTTGCATTCACGACGAAATGAGGCGTGTCGGATTGTCTGGGGAGGCCTCAGTTTTCATGCGCGCAGTGCAGGTGTCGCCCTGATTGTTGCCGTTGTCGTGCTGAGTGGTGGCAAAAGCGGGCCTCCCCCATCTTAAGCTCAGTCGAACGGCAACTGGCCCAACAGGGTTGCGCCGGGAGACCAGTCACCGGGGGGTGACGCGGTTCGGCACAACGAACCGGAACAATGTTTGGGAGTAGACGCGATGAACACCACCATGAACCATGAAGACCGCATTGTTGCCGAAGATCAGCTGGACGTGATCATCGACCAGTTTGGCGGTGACGACATGGCAATCGATCTGGCCGATGGCTGGAACGACGATGGTTTCGATAGCGACGAGGGCGATGATCGCCTGAGCGGTGGCATCGGCGACGACTTCCTGTTCTGCGAAGCCTGAGCCGGAACCTCCTCCTAATCCTTCTCTTCCGGCTGTGCGCCGGGAGCCGACAGCGGCCTTGTTTTCTGTGTCCCTGGTGAGCGCCAATGGATCCGGAATCCCCCGAAAGCCTGAACAAACCGGAGTCGAGCCCGGAATGTGACGGGTGTCACAAGGCAACTGGCCCGGACCTTGCGAAGCATCCCCCCGAATCCTTGATTTACCCAATTTTGATACGCTTGGAACGACCCCATGACTGAAGCAACCACCGGAAACGACCGCATCGTCGGACATGTGTCCCAGAACGATACAATCGATGGCCTGGCGGGCGACGACACGCTCATCGGCCTTGGCGGTGATGATGTGCTGAACGGCGGCGTTGGCAACGATCTCGTGGATGGCGGTCATTGTCATGACCTGCTTGAGGGCGATGCCGGTGATGACCGCGTCAATGGCGGTGGCGGCAACGACACCCTGATCGGCGGCAACGGCGATGATGTGATGTTCGGCGACGTCTGGATGGATGACGACGTCGATGAAGACACCGAGGTCGTGGCATCGGGTTCCGAGAGCGGGTCGGGCAGCGACAGCGGTTCTTCCGGAAGTGGTTCTGGCAAGGGCGCCGGTTCGGGTTCCGGTTCCGGTGACAGTGGTTCGTCGGGCAGCGGTTCCGGCAAGGGCGCTGGTTCGGGTTCCGGCTCCGGCGACAGTGGTTCGTCGGGCAGCGGTTCCGGCAAGGGCGCCGGTTCGAGCTCCGGCTCCGGTGACAGTGGTTCGTCGGGCAGCGGCTCGGGCAAGGGCGGCTCCGGTTCTGACTCCGGCGACAGCGGTTCCTCGGGCAAAGGCGGTTCGGGTTCTGATTCCGGCGACAGCGGTTCGTCCGGCAAGGGAAGCTCCGGTGACAACGGCTCGGGTTCGGCCGGTTCCGAAGATGATACGCCTGTGGTTTCGGTGGTCTTTGATGACTATCTCGATGGTGGCGCCGGCAACGACGTCCTGTTCGGACAGCAGGGTGACGACACCTTGCTGGGCGGAACAGGTAACGACGGCCTGAATGGCGGTTCCGGCGACGACACCCTTGATGGTGGCGAGGGTAACGACCTGATGCTGGGTGAGACCGGCAGCGATACGCTCACCGGCGGTCTGGGCAACGACCAGATGAACGGCGGTGACGGCGACGACGTTCTTGATGGTGGTGACGACGACGACCTCGTGCTGGGCGGTGCTGGCGACGACACACTTTCGGGTGGCGATGGCCAGGATGCGATCAACGGCGGTGACGGCGACGATGTGCTCGACGGCGGCGACGGTCCCGATCTGCTCCTGGGTGAAGCCGGTAACGACGTCATCAACGGCGGCGACGGCGGCG
>CALIUG010000074.1 GCA_938048755.1 uncultured Alphaproteobacteria bacterium | reverse complement strand
TCGGCATGGTGGGCGTGGTCATCATCATCCGTCCGACCGGTGAGGGGCTTGCCTGGGCTGCCTTGCTGCCCCTGGGTGCTGCACTGACCGGCGCCCTGCGCGATAATCTCACGCGCAAGCTCAGCGTTTCGGATTCCTCCTCCTCCATCCTGCTCTTCACCACAACGGCGGTGATGCTTGCGGGCCTGGCCTCATGTCTGGCTGATCCCGTGTTCGGCTGGTCTGCCGTCGCCTGGCACGCCATGCCCTGGGAGCACATCGCCATGCTCGCCGGGGCTGGCACCCTGCTGGCCGGTGCGCAGTACCTCATGATCGAAGCCGTGCGCCGATCCGAAATCGGCCTTGTCGCGCCGTTCAAATACACCAGCATGGTCTGGGCCGTGCTCACCGGTTTTCTGATCTACGGCACCTTCCCGGACCAGTGGATCATCGCTGGCTCCATGCTCGTCGTCGCCAGCGGTCTCTATATCCTCCGGCGCGAACGCACCCTCAAGACCGACCGCAAGTCGATCCCGGATCGTCCGGATTCCGCGCCGCTGGGGTGATGTTGGCTTTGCCGTCCATGTGGAGGGAGCTTCCAGCCACGTCACCGCGCCCAACGCGAAACGGCGGCAACCAGGTTGCCGCCGTTCCCGAATCCAGGACACAAGGCATGCGTCTGGAGCGTTGTTCAGCCGAATCTCAATGTCCGGCTGTTGATCACCTCCGGATGTTCAACAGCCGTATGTGCAGGAATACCCGGTCAGCGCTGCCTCACTGGCCTGCTCCGCCACGTCATGGATGGCCGAAGCCCTTTCCAGCGCAGGGGTCAGGTCCGTCAACTCGTCGCTGTCAAAGCAATGGGCGGGCACAGCAGCCGCGCCAACAAGGTCGAAAAAGGATGTCTGCATGGTTTTTGCTCCTCAGGTAGCCGCACTTGGTTGTTCAGCCCGCAAAAACTAGATCATGCAGGTTTTGGGCTGTCCAGGTGAAATGGGCCCTGCGTTGGCTGTATCTGCTCTCCAGCACTGCAGCGCGTCTTCCAGCCAGCAGCCAATGCGGTTGTTCGACGCGTCGACGTCGGCATTTCTCCGCGTGATTCGCAAACAACATCCGACACCTCCTGCGCCAACGATCAAAAAACACCTTGCTATGTCTCCCTATCCGGGGACCATCGTGGATGATCGTCTGGTGTTGGGCGTTCAAGTGTCGGAAATCGACATATCGGGAATGATTACCTGATGGCGGCCGGTGCGCCCGTATTCTACTGTGCATGGGGTTGAACCTCAGAAAACCGGAAGCACCCCTCCCGGTGTGCCGATCCGGCACAGTTTGAGGTGCTTGGACAACCGAGGTGGCCCTTGCGGCGGGTGACGAACTGGCCTGAAATGGCGGGCGATTGGAAAGGGGACTCGATGGGACGCTGTGAGGGAAAACGTGCGCTGGTGACCGGAGGCGGCTCCGGGATAGGTGCGGCCACGGCCCGGCTGCTCGTGCAGGACGGCGCAACGGTCATGCTGGCAGACAGGAATGTCGATGCCGCGCGGTCTGTCGCTTCGGAAATCGGCGCGGGCGCGCATGCCACGGAACTTCAGGTTACGGATCAGAAGTCCTGGGATGGCGCGATCGCGGCGACGCTTGATGCCCTGGGCGGCTGGAATGTGCTGGTGAATTGTGCTGGCATCCTGCGGCGCGGCACCATCGAAAGCACCTCGCTCGATACCTGGCATGACGTCATCGACGTCAACCTCACCGGCACCTGGCGTGGTTGCCGAGCCGCGGTGGCCCATATGCGTGAGAACGGCGGAGGCGGGATCGTCAATCTCTCGTCGGTCTCGGGCCTGGTGGGCGATTCCGAGCTCTGTGCCTACGACGCCAGCAAGGGCGGTGTGCGCCTGCTGACCAAGTCGATTGCCCATTACTGCACGGAAAACAAGCTCGGCATCCGCTGCAACTCCATCCATCCTGGCGTGATCGAGACACCGATGGTCCACAACTACATTGCCGAGGCGCCGGACCCGGAGAACGAACGCAAGCTCTGGGATGCCTTCACGCCTGAAGGGGTGAGCGCCCGGGCCGAGGATGTGGCCGAACTCATCGCCTTTATCGTCAGTGATCCCTCGCATCTGATCAACGGAGCGGAACTGGTGATTGACGGGGGAGCCATGTCGTCATGAGCGACAGACTGAAGAACAAGGTGGCACTGGTCACCGGCGCGGCGTCAGGCTTTGGCCGGCAAAGCGCGATCCGCATGGTCGAGCAGGGCGCGCTGGTCTGCGTGACCGATGTCAATCTCGAAGGGGTCGAGGAAACCGCTGCCATGCTGGGGGGCAGGGGCTTTGCCCTGCACCACGATGTCGCCAGCCCGGAAGCCTGGGACGAGGCGATCCGCGCCGTGCTCTATCGTTATGGCAAGCTCGATGTCCTGGTGAACAGCGCGGGCATCGGCGTGGAGTTCGACAACATCGGCGAATGCGATGATGCCATCTGGGATGCGGTCATGGACGCCAATCTGCACGGCACGTATCTGGGCTGCCGTGCGGCGATCGAGCCGATGAAACGCGCGGGTGGCGGTTCCATCATCAATCTGGCTTCGGTTCTTGCCATCCGTGGCGAGGCCTATGCGCTGGCCTATTGCGCAAGCAAGGGGGCGGTGCGTCTGCTGACCAAATCCATCGCGGTTCATTGCGGCGAGCAGAAGAACAACATCCGCTGCAACGCGATCTGCCCTGGCTACATGCTCACGCCCATGGTGCATCGCTTCACCAGCGAAATCGGGCCTGAGGAAACCCGGCGCATTGCCTACAAACATCCGATGGGGCGCATGGGCGATTCCGACGACATCGCCCACATGGTGGTGTACCTCGCCAGCGATGAATCAACCTTCGTCACCGGCGCCGATATGGTGGTCGATGGCGGTTACACGGCGGGATGACATGGATGATCGACTGATCTCAGAGACGCGCAAGATCTGGAAGGCGCTGGAGCCTGATACGCGTGAGAAAATCGACTACATCTGGAACAATCCTGAGCTTCCCATGATGGAGTACAAGGCCGAAGCGGCGCTGTCAGCCTGGCTGGACAGGCATGGCTTCACGGTCGAGCGCGGTGTCTGCGGCCTGCCCACGGCCTTCCGTGCGGTGTGGTCCAACGGTGAAGGACCGACCATCGGATTTCTTGCCGAATACGATGCGCTGCCCGGGCAGGGAAACCGCATGGAACCCAACCGTGCGCCCGACGGCAAACATGCCGGTCATGCCTGTGGCCACAATCTGATCGGGGGCGCCGATACCGGTGCGGCCATCGCCGCGCGACATGCCATGGAGGCAAACGGGATCAAGGGCACCATCGTTGTGCTGGGCACACCGGCCGAAGAGATTCTGTGGGGCAAGATCGCCATGTTCCGGGATGGCGCGTTTGACGGCATCGATGTCCTGCTGACCAGCCACGGCGACTACCAGAACGGTGCACCGTCACGGCCCTGCCTTTCCTGTGTCTCGTCAGAATTCGTCTTCCGCGGCGTCTCAAGCCATGGCGGCTCGCGCCGTTCCCAGAACGCGTTGGATGCAGCCGAACTGATGATCCAGTCGGTGGAACGTCTTCGCGCGCATCAGTTCAGCGACGCCATCATCGGCCATGTCATGCGGTTTGCCGGGTTCATGCCTTCGATCACGCCTGATGAGGTGCGTCTCTGGATCACCGTGCGCAATGCCGATTTCGAACGCGCCGAGGAGGTCTACAACCTCATTCTCCCCATCGCTCAGGATGCAGCGCGTTACACCGGCACCGACTTCCAGGAACAGTTCATCTCCGCCTCGCGCGGTTATCTTCCCAACGATGTCATGGCCGGGCGCCTCTTCGCCGCCATGGAGATCATCGGTCCGCCTGACTGGGACGACGACGACCTCACCTTCATGCAGGACCTTTCGGAACATTGCCGACCCGGCCAGTCCTTTGATCTCGACCGGACGATTGCCATTCACACCGAAGGCGTCGACCCCTATGGCCAGGATGATGGGGAGGCGAGCTGGTACATCCCGCTTGCCCGCGCCAACTGGGCCTATCCCACCGGTGTGTTGCTCCATAATTGGGCGGCCACGGCAAATTCCGGCCATGAATCCCAGATGAAGGGGGGGCTCTTTGCCGGCGAGGCACTGGCGCTCACCGCCTTGGACCTCTTCACCGATCCCGCCGCCATTGATGCGGCAAAGGCGGAACTGGCCGAACGGGTTGGTGGGCGCGAGCTTTCACCGCCACGGGTCGGCGGGTTCGAAGTCATGACCAACAATCCCGAGACGTTCTGGGATTCCACCTGGGTCAGCACGGACACGCTTGGCTGATGAGCAACCTTGCCCTCGATTCAGAGCCGATTCCGGTCACGATCCTGACCGGGTTTCTGGGCAGCGGAAAAACCACGCTGCTGCGCCACCTGCTGGCGCATCCCGACATGGATGAAACCGCCGTCATCGTGAATGAGTTCGGTGAAGTCGGTCTGGATCACATGCTGCTGGAGACCAGCGAGGAAGACACGCTCCTGCTCGACAACGGCTGCCTGTGTTGTGGTTTGCGCGGTGACCTCGTCGACACGCTCCATTCCCTGCTGGAACGGCGCGAGCGTGGCGAAGTACCGGCGTTCAAACGCGTCATGATCGAGACCACGGGTCTGGCCGATCCCGTGCCGGTCATGCAAACCTTCCGCAGCGATCCCTTGCGACTCTCGGTTTACGAGCTGGCAAGCCTCGTCACCTGCTTCGATGCCGTGAATGGCATCGCCACCCTGGAACACCACGCCGAAGCAGAACGCCAGCTCGCCATGGCCGACACCGTGGTCCTGACAAAAGGTGATCTTGGCGACACTGAAGCGGCGCGCGCGGAGGTTGCTCGTCGCAACGACCGCGCCATCCTGCGTGAAGCCGACCACGGCGCTATCGATCCCGATCAGGTGCTGGCCGGGAAGGCACGGTTCGATCTGCCCGAATCAGAGGGGCACGATCACGCCCATCACCATCACGACCGGATCGTTTCCGTCGTCGTGCGCGGCTCAGGCCCTGTGTCGTGGGAGCATGTTCGGTTGGCCGTGGGTGAGCTTGTCGAACAACATGGCGACCGGTTGCTGCGTGTGAAGGGCCTGTTGGCCGTTGAAGGTCATGTTGGCCCCGTCAGTGTCGATGGCGTCCAGCACCTGTTCCATCGCCCGCGTCCACTCGAGACCTGGCCGGGCGAAGATCACACGCCGTTTCTGGTCGGCATCGGCGAGCGCGCAACCCACGAAGAACTGACCGGTTGGCTGCAGGCCGTCCTGGAGCCTGCGGATGCCGAAGCATCGGCGGTCTGACTTCATGTTGGTTTGTAGCTCTTGGGCTTGAACTTCAGCCAGAAGTTCGTGAGTGGGCCGACATCCCGGCCCTCGTGATCGTACCGGTCCTTGTGGGCGATGGCGGCCTTGACGAACTGCCCGCCGATCCAGCGGAACGGTTCGGGCGGAAATGCGCGGTCCAGCGGACGTACAAGCGGACAACGGGTCCATTCGTCCTCCATGTCCATGGCGAGCGAGGCCAGAATATGACTGCCGACGCGTGAAGGAACGACACCGGCACCGGAATAGCCGTAGCCGAACAGGATGTCGCGGCAGGTCGGAAGGCGCCCGAAGGTCGGCATGCCGCTCATGGTCCGGTCGATCGGCCCGCACCACGAACCGGCCAGCGGAGCGTCGCGCAAGCGCGGGTGATAGGCGGCAAGAACATCTCGCATCTGCTCTTCGGTGCGATGCGGACGTTTGAAACAGGCGTCGAGCTTGTCGCCATAGGGAAGCCAGCCCCCGGACTTGGTCCAAAGGATGCGGTCGTCCGCAGTCGTGCGGCAGGCCTCGATGAAGACCCTGGAATCGGTGAAAGCCGGTGCGTTTCGGATGCCCAGTTCGTCGAGCAGTTCGGGAATTGGTTCGGTCATGGCCGCATCGGTGAACATGACCATCGCATTGGAGCGCAGTTCCGGAATGGAAAGGGACCAGCCATACATGGCCAGAATCACCTTGCCTGCGGTCACCGTGCCGCCGTCAGTCGTCACCGTTGGCGGCGACGTGCGGCCCAACCGGGTCATCGCGGTTTTTTCGAACAGGCGCACACCGCGGGCAAGGGCAACACGGCGCAGGCCGCGCACGAGGTTGCCCGGATGCAGCGTCACGCTGCCGGTATCAACCACGCCGGCGACCAGGGCTTCGGTTCCGGTCGCCTCACGCAGTTCGTCGCGACTCAGAGGTTTCAGGGCATGGATCTGATGGGCCTCCAACAGCTCCATGACTTTCTCCCAATGGCCCGACTGCCTGTCGCAGGTCGCGCCCCAGATCGTGTTGTGGGTGCTGACCTGACTGTCGATGCCGTGTTCGGCGCTGATGTTGCGGATATCGTCGATCGCCTCGACCGAAGCGCGACAGATGCGCATGGCCTCGTCGGTGCTGCTCAGGTTTTCCAGCCAGGGCATCGCCAACCACATGGGAATCGCATGACCTGCATTGGCGCCGCTGCCGCCCGCCCCGCAGATGTCGCGTTCGATGATCGCGACATCCAGTTCGGGTTTGCGGTTCTTCAACTCGATCGCGGTCCACAGACCGGTGTAACCGCCACCGACAATCGCGACATCAACCTTCAGATCACCGTCCAGAGGGGTAACCGTCGTCCCGGATTCGGCTTTCAGAGCCTGATCAAGCCAAACGCTTTTCATGAGCTTCATCTCCCGTTGACGCCACGCTGGCATGAACCGAGAGTTCCGTCCATGTCACGCTTTGCGCTCTTTGGCAGAGAGTGCACTGACGTTCATGCCGACATGCTGACCCTCAGGAAGCCTGCCGAAGGGGGGGAAGGGGCGGGCACCCAGGACACCGAAATGATCATCGTGGATCAACGTGTGATCCCGGATAGATGGCCTCACGGTGCTGGCCAGAAACTGCTGGTCGATCTGGCGGTTGGGCACGCTGACCCTGGCGATATGCGCTTCCATGACGCGCTTGATCCCCTTCAGGAGGCCGCCAGACGCGCCCCACATGCCGGCCAACATGAGGTCTGTGTGACTCCACCAGTCGCGCATGACGTGGAAGGCCTTGTCGGAGGCAAGCCAAGCATCCACGGCAACGCGCTCACGAACTGTGAGGGGCGCATCGGCATCGCGGAAGATGACACGATCAACATCGGGATCGTCCGCCGCCAGAAAGCGCCACAAGAGCGAGGCGTGTCGGATGGCTGGCGTGGGCATGAGGACGATCTGCGCGCCAAGAGAGCGCAACCCGGTCATGGCATCCGACGGCACTGTGCGATCACAGTAAACGCGGCACTGCCAGGATGGGAACAGGTCGCGCGCTATATCGACGTTATCAGCTAAGGTATCGAGGTATCGCGCTTCGCTGCCCCAAAGGCTGTAGGCGATTATGTTGCGCTCGGGCTTCGAGGGATCGTAAGGCAGCTTGTCTGCGGGCGGGATCTGCCAACGGGGATCGGAGGACGTCACCATTCGGTCCTTCAAGATCAAACTTTTGCGACCGGCTTCACGCGCTTCGTTTTGCTCGCCGATCCAGCCTGCGGCGCGCGTAAGGCCATCCAGGGCAAACACGTTGTTTGGATGATCGCGGAGGATGGCGCGATAGCGCACTGCGGCTTCGACGAAATCCATTTCCATCGCCGCAAGGGAAGCAAAGGTCAGGCGTGCGGGAAGAAAATCGGGGTGGTCGGCAAGCAGATCAGTGACGGCCGAACGGGATGAGGCGATCTGGCCCGCCTGTCGGAACAGGTCCGCCAGAAACATGCGATCATCGGGCGTTGCCTTCGCCATGCCGCCTAGCGCGTTGATGGCACCTTGCTGGGCCTTTGCTGCAAGGTCGTAACGCCCGGCGCCACCGAACGACACCGCGGCCAGACGCCAGGCCACAGCCGGGTCGTCAGCCTTTCGCGCAAGCCGCTCGAGGCCCTTGTCGGCGCCGAGCTTGCCGGCACAGATCTTGGCCACGATCCTTGCGATGGCTGCACGGTCCTTCATGTTTCCTTCCGGCGATGCACGCTGGCGTTCTGTCCGACATGGTGGCCTGGCGGAAGCTCGCCAAAGGGCGGGAACGGCCGCGCATCAAAGTTGCCGAAATAGTCGTCATGGCTGAGGCAGGCCTTGCGGATCGAAGGCCAGACCACCTCGGCCAGAAAGATCTGGTCGAGCTTGCGGTCGATGATGCTGTGGCGTGACAGAAACGCGTTGATCTGTGCTTCCATGCCGGTGAGCAGGCCACCGGTGCCGTCCCACAGCCCGGCAAGCATGAGATCGGTATGGCTGTACCAGTCACGCATGAGATGGAACAGCTTGCCGCTCGCCATCCAGTCATCCTCGGAAACCCGTTCGCATACCGTGAGCAGGGAGTCCGCATCGCGCACCAGATACCGTTTGACCTCGGGATCATCGGCGATGAGGAAGCGCCAGAGCAGTCCTTCTTTGGCCACGTGTCGATGGTCAACGGCAATCAGTTCGCCACCGCCAGCCTTCAGTGCGTCGAGTGCGCCAGCGGGAACGGTATCGTCGTGATAGATCCTGCATGACCAGCCGGGATAGAGATCCCGCGCCAGACGAACGTTGCGCAGCAATGTGTCGATGTAGCGCGCATCGGCGCCCCAAAGGCTGTAGGCGATGATATGGGTCGCGGGCGTGGGCGGCGTGGAGCTTGTCTCCATCACTTCCGGAACATTCCAAAGGACGGAATGCACACGCGTGGCTTCGTCCTTGAGCGCCAGCGAACGGCGGCCTAATGCGACGGCTTCATCGTGTTCGCCAAGGGAACCCAGACAACGGCCCAGGCCGTCCATGGCATTGAGATGCTCGGGTTTTGCCGCCAGGACCTTGCGGTACGCGTCGGCGGCTTCCGCGGTTTCACCGGTCTGGGTCAGGGCAAAGGCGAGGTTTTCCCATCCGGGAATGTAGTCAGGCCAATGGCGGATCACACGTCGCGCTATGTTGGCGGCACCTTTGGTATCGCCGCGCATCAGGATCATCGCGACCAGCAGGTTCTCATCATCGGCCAAGCGCTTCTTCAGGCGCACACCGGCATTGACGCACTTGATCTGGGTTTCGATCGCAGGGCCAAGCAA
Organism: uncultured Alphaproteobacteria bacterium; assembly: GCA_938048755.1. Lineage (GTDB taxonomy): Bacteria > Pseudomonadota > Alphaproteobacteria > SP197 > SP197 > SP197. Next base: position 12,072 of record CALIUG010000074.1, on the reverse strand, counting down.
ACTGAAGTTCATCAGTGTGACGGCAACGCCGCGCATGGCCGTTGCGTCGTCGGGGTCGGGCAACAGCGTTCGCGTGGCTGCTTCGACAGCCCGCTGGTCGTTGTCGCGGTAAGCCTTGACCAGACGCTGCAGGTCTTCGCGCGTGTGGGTCCTGGTGGTTTCGTTCACGCCTTGCGCGCGGGGTCGACCGCGATGGGGCCGGGTGCCGACGTGGTCGGGTGCGGCGGATGGTGGGCGAGATGCTCCTTGCGTTCGAGCAGTTCAGCGGGAGCGGCCATGCCTTTGGCAGTGACAAGGCGTTCGGCGGCGGTGAGCCAGCGTTCGTAATAATCGCTGCCGTCTTCGGCGCCGTTGGTCTGGATTTCGTCAATCAGGAGTTCCTTGAACTCGTCCCAGACATACTGACCATCCATGCACATACGTGAGACCAGCGCGAAGATACGGGCCTGCCATGGTTCCGTGAAAACCGGGCCGCTACCGTCATCGGGCAGCAGGTCCAGGATAGCCTGTGGCGGGGGCGTTGCAGTCTCGTTCATGGCGTTTCCAGATAACTTTCCCAGAGATCGAGGATTACGGCATCCTGCTCATGGGCCGCGTTGCCCCAGAGTTCCGAACCTTTAAAGCGTACGGCATAACAGTATTGCGGACATTCACCTTCGCCCCGCGCGTTGGTGTGGGCGAAGGCGAAGATGCCCTGGTTCCGGACAACGGTGCCGGTGCGACCCATGGCATAACGGGGCAGGCGCGTGTGACCACTAGGGTGATGGTTGATTGTGCGGACCGTCTGACCTTCATCGAAGCGCGGTTCGCTGCCGTCGCCTTCGCGACGATGGGAATGGCCGGCTTCGATGATCTGGGCCAGGCGTTCTGCGGTGAGTTCACCCATGATCGGTTTCCTCGTTCGCCAACTCGGCCATGCGTGCCTCAATCTCTGCGCGGCTCAACGTGCCGGTTTCCTCGAGCAGAGTCTGAAGAGCCAACATCCATTTCTCGTAGTAACTAGCGGTCAGATAGACGTCGGCCGGCAGGCGTTCGATGGCATGGCGTGACTGGTCGCCATTGGTGCCGATGCGTGATCCGGTGAAAAACTCGACGCCGAAGGCGCGGCGCTCCCAGTCAGCGTGAAAGACCGGCTCGTTCTCCTCGCGCTCTACCGGGCCGAAGCCGTGCATGCCGCCGATATCGTGAATTCCGTCCATGGCCTGACCCTAATGTGCCGCGACGCCGATCATCCCGTCGCGGGAGACCAGGTCGACAAGTTCTTCTTCCGATTTTCCGGCCGACTCCTCCGGCGCCATAGGCAGGACCATGTAGCGGATCTCCGCGCTGGAATCCCAGACGCGGACCTCGACATCGTCGGCGACCTCCAACCCGAATTCGGCCAGGACCGCGCGTGGCTCGCGCACGATGCGGGCGCGATAGGGTGGGCTCTTGTACCAGGTCGGGGGAAGGCCGAGGACGGGCCATGGGTAACAGGAACACAGGGTGCAAACGATGACGTTGTGCACCTGCGGTGTGTTCTCCAGGACGACCATGTCTTCGCCCTGAAGGCCGGAATAGCCCAGTTCGGCGATGGCAGGCGATGCGTCGGCCAGCAGGCGCGCCTTGTAGTCGGCATCGCACCAGGCGCGAGCAACCACACGCGCACCGTTGCGCGGGCCGACCTTGTTCTCGAAGTAGTCGGCGACAAGGTCGATGGCGTTGGTCTCGACAATGCCCTTTTCGGTCAGCAACTGCTCCATCGCCTTGACCCGCAGGGCGATATCGGATTCCGGTTCGTTGTGTTTGTGGCCGCTCATGCGCCGGCCTTCACCGCAGCAACATGTCCTGCAAACGCGGGATCATCCATCAGGGCCCGGCAGCGCGCAAAGCGGGTGATTGCATAGTCCCAGAAGTCTTCGGCCGGATTGTCCGTGGCGTGCTGGATCAGGCCCCACAGGGTCCAGAGCAGATCACACATGGCCTTGTAGAGAATGAAACGACCGTGTTCAGCGGGGGTCGGCGGACGGCCAAGATAGGCTTCCAGCATCTCGCGCTCATGTTCGGGCTCGAAGCTTGCCTCGACGGAGAAATCGCCCAAGTCCCAGATGGGATCGTTCATGCCGGAATATTCCCAATCGATGATCCACATGCGTTCACCGTCATCGAGCATGTTCTCGCACATGGGATCGCAATGGCATGCCGTCAGGGGCAATTCATGAGCGTTGAGCGCCTCACGGACGGATTCCGCCTCCCGCACTGCCGCATGATAACCGTCCGGAAACTCCGTGACCCCCAGCTTGCCGAGGTGCTCGAGATAGCCGTCGATCATCGAAAAGAGATCGAAGCGGAATGGAAAGGTCTCGCCGGACTCATGAAGCTGGCGGAAGGCCAGGGCAGCACGTGTCGGCGCGCCGGGAAGCGAGCGTAACGCGTCCGGGGACATGGTCTCGCAGCCGTCCAGATAGGTCGTGACCATGATGCCTTCGTCGCCGAAGTGAAGCACCTCGGGGCTCACGCCGGTCTTTGCAGCGGCATAGGATGTCGTCTTCTCGATCGCCCGGTCGATGTACTCCTCGGTTCCCTTGCCTGGTACCCGCAGGCAATAGAGCCCGTCAGGACCTTCGATCCGGTAGACCATGTTGGTCAGGCCACCGAGCCGCTGGATCGTGCCGTCCTCAATCCTGATGTTCGAAAGCAGGGGCACCCTGGCCATGGCGGCTGTAGCGACGGCGATATCTTCCTGTGTCGTCATGTCATGTCTCCCGCTTGCGTCCCGTTACGGCCGCCCAGCCCAAATGGCCCGTTGCGGCAGCGTCGCACCAATGATGATAACGCGCGATCGTGTCTTCAACCTCGTCGGGACCGGCGATGGCGATAAGCTGATCCTTCTTTGCGATCATGTCGGCACGGATGCGCAGGAATGAGGGCAGGACATGACGGGTCCAGTCCTCTGCAGTCATCAGATCAAATCCGGCCTCGTCCAGCGCGGCGACATAACCTTCCATGGACCAGAACCCGGGTTTGGAAATCCCGGCCATCAGGTCGGCGGTCTCGCCTGTGGGTTCACCCACGACGGTCAGATCGGTAATCGCCACCGTGCCGCCGGGTTTTACCACCCGGGCAGCCTCGGCCATGGCTGTCGAGCGTGCCGTGGAGAAGAGGAGCGCATCCTGACACCAGTAAACGTCAAAGCTGGCGTCGTCGTAGCCAAGCTCCTCAAAATTGGCGAATGCATAGGTGATGCGTTCGGCACCGGGTTTGCCTTGCGTCCACTCGTTTGCTGTCTCCAGCTGACCCTTCGAGATATTCGTCGCGGTCACATGGCAATCGAAGTCTCGGGCCAAGAGTCGCGCGGTGCCACCGACCCCGCAAGCCGTTTCCAAGACATGGCTGCCACGTTGGATGTCTGCGAGTTCGGCCAGACGCGTGGTTGCCTTCACGGCAGCAGGATAAAGTTCCTCGTCGTCGCTCTCGAGCAGGCCTGGGTGGATTTGGTCCCCCCAGACCTCCAGCATCGCGCGATACATCGGCGCGTCGTAGCGTGCCGTGATTTCAGCCTGAAAGTCGTTGTCACTCATGAGGTCCCGGTTCCTGGTGGCTGGTCATTGTGTTCAAGTGCGACAGACTTGGGAAGGGCCGATGCGCGCTACTTTTTCCACGCCAGCAACCATTCTGCGATCATGGCAGGTCGTTCGCTGTGCTCGATTTCAATCCGGACATCGACGGCAATGATGGTGATTGCGTCCCGTTGCACGATGCCCTGATCGGATGTTCTGAAATGCCCACGGATTCTCGAGCCAAGAGGGACGGGTTCAATCAGGCGCAACCGATTGAACCCGTAGTTCAGCGCATATCCTTGCTTCATGATGTTGCCCGACGACCCTGCTTTCATGGCATCGGCCATCAGGTGTGCAAGCAAAGACATGGTCAGGAAGCCATGGGCAAATACCTGTCCTTCGATCTGCATAGGCACGGGATCAAGAGTCACGTCAGCGAAGGCCTGGTTCATGGTTTGATTGACCGGCAGCCAGTCAGAGACGCCAAGGTCAAATTCTGGCTGCATCAGTTTGTCGGCATGGTTCAGCGCCATAGGCCGTCCACGCGGTCAAAGGCGCCAATCGTTGGGTCCTCGACGCCTTCGGTCAGCTTCGGTTTTGAGACCTTGTCGTTTCCTGCGGTCATGGGGAAGGCGTCCACGTAAGCCACATATCGCGGGATCTTGAACTCTGCCAGGTGATCGGAGCAATGCTCGAACACCTGACCTGGCGGAATATCGTTCCAGGAGCGGCCCGGGGCGGGTTGGATGAGGGCCTTGACCTCTTCGCCCCGAACCGGATCGGGAACGGCAACCACCGCTGACAAGGCGACGCCTGGAATCGCATTCAGGCATGCCTCGACCTCGGCTGCGGATATGTTTTCGCCGGAACGCTTGATCATGTCCTTCTTTCGTCCAACGAGATAATACCCGCCATCGTCGCCGCGGCGCATCAGATCGCCTGTCTGGAACCAGGGTCCCTTGAAACTCTCATGGTTCGCGGCTGTCTTTCGGTAGTAGCCGTGCAGGTGGCCCGGGCCTGACGTCCAGGCTTCCCCAACTTCACCGTCCGGGACGTCGATGCCCTCGTCATCAACAAGACGGATTTCGCGCCAGGGGGCAGGGATGCCCACGGAACCGTTTGCGGCAAGATCGGGGCGGTCGACAGGAACATAAAGGCAGAGGCCATTTTCTGTCATGGCATAGGAGTCTCTGCCAACGACATCGAAGTGATTCTCCAGACGTTCCAGGCCGCCTTTGGGGAAGTACCACGCGTGGACCCACTTCAGGCTGGCACCCATCTCGGGTGGTACGTCATCCATGATGTGGAGGGCGGGAACCGGAAAGGCGCAGTAATCAATGGAGAAGCGGTGCACCCATTCGAAGAATTTCGAGATGCTGGATCGGGCAGGGCAGTAAATGGTTGCGTTGGAAAGGAGGGAGGCGATGAAGATTGCATTGCCCTGGATGTAGAACATTGGCTCGTAAATCAGGACGTTTCTGGGCTTGTGCCCCCCTTGGATATGGAGCGCCGCGGCGGATATCTGAAGCCAGTACCGATGGTCCAGCATGCAGCCTTTGGGGAACCCTGTTGTGCCGGATGTTTAGAGAATGGCGATCACATCATGTGCAGCGAGGTTCGGCTGTGGTTCCGGCGGTAACGGATCAGCCGTTGCAAGCTCCTGCCACATTGAAAATTGCTCAGGAACTGGTCCATCGGAACGCACGATGATGTTGGAGTCCGGCAAACGCGCCGTACGCTGTTGCATCGCCTCCAGAGAGGCAAGGCAGGCTGCATCGATGATCAGAAAGTCGACATCGGCATCGTTCAGTTTGTAGTCGAGTTCGCGACCCGTGAATCGGGGATTGAGCTGCACCGAAACCGCGCCGAGCCATGCGATGGCAAGCCAGGTCACGGGAAACGCGATGACGTTGGGCATCATCAAGGCAACGTGCGTGCCTTTGCGAACGCCGCGATCGAGAAGTGCGCGGGCAACACGCCGGACCTGATCATCCAATTCGGAATAGGTCAGAGTTGTATCGTGATCGAAAAAGACAAATGCCGGGCGGTCTGGCGTCCGGGCGACGGCATCGCGCAACATCTCTGGGATTGTCGCAGGCAGCGCTGCTTCCAGATCTTTCACAACATCTGTGTGGGAGGTCATCTGCAACAAATCTGTGATGGGGTACGTTGGTTTCGCCCCAAACGTTGCCAGACGTCCTTTGGGATGTCCACGTATAGCCATTCGCCTTGAGGGGGCGCCGGAATCAAACAGAGGGTCAACCGATGATCGGCTAACCCTCTGGAAATTGGCTCCCCTTCGTAGATGCCTTTAGAACTATGTGCGTAGCGCCAGATCAAGCGTTTCGCCATCTTCTCGGAGAGTTGGAAGAACTTCAGCGTGCCGCTTGATCAGGGTGTTGCGTGACGGTCTTGATGGTGAGCCGCAGCCGGCCGTGCACTATCATCGTGTGTGGAAAGCGGCGGCGCTTGGACAAGAGCGGGTTCAGCGACAATGCCATGAGAGCTGATGCGGCAACGCCACGCGAGTTGACCTGGCAACTCCGACAAACTAACTCGGTTCGCTCGGTCGGCATTGTGGATGCGCGACCAATGCAGGATTGACGACTGATCAAATGGCGCAAGATACGGAAGACCGATTTATATCTCCGCATGTCGAGGACAGGCGTCGTTTCGCCGACCTGCTCGAGCGTACAAGTACTGTGATCGTAAAACACCTGCAGGAACGCGGCAGCCTGCCCGTGGACTGTTCCGTTCCACCAAAATCAATTCGTGAAGAACTCATGAAGCAGTCGTTGCCTGCTGAAGGTATGACTGCGGACGAAATCCTGACGTTTGTCGAAGACTACATCGTACCCTGGGCAATGCCCATGACCCACCCACGTTCATACGGTTGGGTCAATTCGCCGCCCGCACCGGCTGGTATCCTGTGCGAGGCCATCGCCACGGCGATGAAAGGTGGCCTCGATTCGAGCGATACGCCCAGTGCCTGCCTCATGCACAGCCTTGGCCGGTGGCTGATGGAATTGAGCGGCTTCGTCGACGAAGACGGGACGCCTCATGGGATGGCGCTTCTGTTGGCAGGTGGCTCAGCCGCCAATCTCAATGCACTCACCGTGGCGCGCTTCTGGGCTGCACGACGGGACGGCTGGAACATACGGGAGGAGGGCCTGCAGGGAGATCGCCCCTCCATGGTCTATTATACATCGGCGGAAGCGCACAGTTCCGTCCAACTCTGTGTGGAGCAGCTGGGCATCGGCACCTGCAATTTGCGAAGGATTTCCACCGATAACGCCTTTCGTATGCGCCCGGAAGCGTTGCGGGTGCGCATTGAAGCGGATTTGTCGGAAGGCACGCGGCCGGCGTGTGTCGTCGCCTCATGCGGCAGCACCAACGTCGGTGCGATAGATCCGATCGATGAAATTGCGGATATCTGTGAGGAATTCGACCTGTGGCTTCACGTTGATGGTGCCTATGGTGGCATTGCGGGCCTTGATCCCGCCTATGCGAAAGCCACGCATGCATTGAACCGAGTCGACTCGCTGACACTCGATCCGCACAAGTGGTTGCAGGCCCCTCTCGATTGCGGCGCTCTGCTTGTGCGTGACAGTCGCATCAACCAGGCGAACTATTCCCTCGTGCCGGAGTATCTGGCTTCAAGCAATGTCGAGGATGGCATGTCCCCCCAACCTTGGGAGCACATGTTCGAACTCACGTTTGCGGACCGGTCGTTGAAAACATGGGCCTCCATTGCGCGACTGGGACGCGAGGGCGTACGCAAGATGGTCATCAACTGCAACAATCTGGCCCGGCTTCTCGGTGAACTCGTAGAGGAGGCAGATGATCTGGAAATCTTGTCGCCTCCATCAATTTCCACTGTAAATTTTCGATACACGCCGAAAGACGCCGAACTATCCGACATGCAACTCGATGCGTTAAATCAGAAGATATCCGATGCTATTGCTCACAGTGGCGAAGCTCACATCCCGACCACCAAGGTCAATGGTGCCGTTAGCTTGCGGGCATGCTTTCTGCACTATGAAAACCACGAAGAGGATGTGTATCACCTGGTCTCTCTGGTTCAGAAGTTCGGAGGTCAGCGGGATAGGATTGGAGCCGATCAGTGACGATCGCCTGGGGCTGGCGACACCGCTTGATCGCGCGCTTCAGGAATGTGAGTGCAGCGCTGCGGTTGCAGCGTTTCATCACCGAAACCTCAAACACCTCGTCTCATGATAAACCGCATGCCAAAGTTAGTATGGCTCGCCGTTGATCCGAACGAATACCTCGTCCAGGTGCCAGCGCCAGATCGATTTAAGACGATGGTGAATCTGTCGTTTACGGATGTTGCGGCAAACATCAGCCCAAACCGGTCCCACTGGCACCGCTCCGTCTCATGCAGATATCAATGCCACGTTCGAACAGAAGGTCTTCGACCTGACGGAGAGATAACCGATAGTGGATGTAAATCATCACCGTCAGGCGAACAATCTCGGAGAACTGTTGAAATCACGGAACGGATTTCTCATCGCCGGGGGCTACGAGGCAGACATGGCTGCCTCAAGGCAATCTGGTCTGACCATGTCCATGAGACCGTCCTAGTCCCAGACCCACATGTCGAGGCCGGTGTCGCTCTTGTTTTCGGGCTTCCGGGTTATACGTGCACCACCAACCGCATGCCCATGGCCCAGGCTGGAGCCGTGCGCGGCGTAGCCAAGTAGCCGGCGGACCGTGGGGTCGTACCGCATTGCAATCTCGGGCGGGACGGCTAGGTACTGGTTGACCTCCTGGCGCAGCCGGCCCAGCGCATAGGTGGTGATCAGGCCTATACGTGTCGCATCTGAGCGGTTGGCCCCGCCTGCGTGCCATAGCGAACCCATATAAAATGCGATCGACCCCCTGGGCATGACGGCGGGAACCGGTTCTGCGTGTTCCTCGAAGTAGTCATGCGGCGCATGACTTCCCAGCACCAGGCGTGTCGCGCCATTTTCCTCGGTGAAGTCCGTCAGCGCGATCATCACGCCGATCTGGAATTCCACGCCGGGAATACGCATGGGGTAGATCGAGTCATCGGTATGAAGCACCTGATCGCCTTCACCCGGCCAGATCTCGATCCCCGTTGCGCTACCGATCCGGTAGGCATGGCAATGGGGTTTGAGAATCTGGTCAGCCACCCCCAGGACAAGGGGTGCGGCAATCAGTGGTGCAGACGCTGGCGCGTAGCCAAGAACACTTGATATGCGCAGCGTCTTGTAACCGTTGAAATCGTTTTCCTGAAGTTTGCCACGCGCCTCGAATTCGGGCCGCAATTCCGCAGCGCAGCGCTCGATGGTCTCGTCGTCGAACACGTTTGTGACCACCGCCGCACCAGCCCGGCGCAGCGCCTGGGCAACCTTGGGAGGCTTAGCGTCATTCCCGAAAATCGGAAGTTCAGGAGGCGTGGCCATGGTAACTCCCCACCCAGACATCATCCCCATAGCGGCAGTGGCCCAGACCTGAGCCGTGCATAGCGTAGCCCAGCAGGCGCCGGATCCGTTCATCGTACTGTCTGGCGATGTCGGGTGGAACGGCGATGTACTGGTTGACCTCCTGGCGCAGCCAGCCAAGCGAATAGGTATTGATCAGACCCATGCGTGGCGCGTTGGAGCGGTTCGCACCACCCCCATGCTGCACATTGCCCAGATAGAACAGCGCCGAGCCGCGCGGCATCACCGCGTGCACGGGGTCGGGCCAAGTTTCATGAGCGTCATAATCCAGCGGCTGATGGCTGCCCAGCACCACGCGGGTTGCACCGTTTTCTTCCGTGAAGTCGCACAGCGACCACATCACGTTGATCTGAAGCTGCAGCCCGGGGATGCGCAACGGATAGATATCGTCGTCAGCGTGAAGTACCTGGTCGGTTTCGCCAGGCAAGATTTCAATGCCGGTGTTGCTGCCGATGCGGTAGTCCAAGCAGTGGGGCAGCAGAAAGGCATCGGCCATCCTTAGTGCCAGCGGATGCCCAATGACATGCTGAGTCGAGGGCGCATAGCGCAGCGTACTGCTGATTCTGAGTGTCGTGTAGCCGTTGAAGTCGCTTTCTGTCCGCCGGCCGAAAGTGTCGAACTCGGGCCGCATTTCGGCCGCGCATCGCTCGATCAGATCATCCTCCAGCACGCGCTCCACGACCGCCGCACCGGTCTCGCGCAAGGCTTCGGTCAGCGTGTCTTCATCAACATCGCTCGCGAATCTTGGAAGTCCCATCACCATCGTTCTACCTGCCCGTTTCTGGCCCCGCTCTCGTTCCGCACGTGTGCATCTTGCTTGTTATCATTGGTATGACAACGCCTGCCATCACATCCGTATATCTTTCGTGTCTCATCTTGCGGGGAATGTGACGCAGTTGAAGTCTGTGTTGCAAGGGTGTTGACACGTTAACGCAGCTTGCTCGTGTCAGGCCGGTGTAGCCCCCTCCAATCAAGCAGTCGCTGATGCAATCGCCCCTGCTTCGAATGAGTCTTCTCGCCGCTGCTTGTAGTTGGCGCGGTTTGTCAGGTGTCGCTGGTGGTAGAAGGTGTTGTGAGTGCGGCGTGGACAGAGAGGAAGCGTTGTGCTGATCCGGGCGACTTGAAGCCCTGCTGTTTGTGTTCTCGTCGTCGGATCGGCAGGTGCGAGTTCTAAGCCCGGTTGTTGGCGTGGAGGCCACGATCGTGCTCGGCACTCAGTCCAATCGCTTTGAAGGCAGCCGGATAGGACGCGAGCTTGTCGGTTACGATCCGCGAGGGAGCGAAGCCCTGCCACTTGAGCATCTTGATCATGAGCTTCTTGGCGGCCTTGGCGTTGCGCCGGGTCTGGACGAGGAAGTCCAGTTCCTCACCCTCGTTGTCGACGGGACGCTATAGCCAGTGCTTCTTGCCGTTGATGCGCACCACCATCTCGTCGAGGTGCCAGTGGTCGCTCGGCCGCGGCCGCAGGCGCCTGAGGTTAGCGGCGATGGTCGGACCAAATTTCAGGAACCAGAGACGTGCCGTTTCGTAGGACACCTCGATACAGCGCTCCGCCAGGACCTCCTCAATGTCGCGATACGACAGCGTGAATCTGGCGTAGAGCCAGACCGCGCGGCGAATGATCTCAGGTGGGAAACGGTGACGCTTGAAGAAGAGTGGGCTCATGGTTCGAGGCTACAATCTCAGCCCCTGGCCGAATACTGCACTTAACGTGACGATACCATAGCGATTGTCAGTGCGCCGAGGCCGCATTCTGCAGACTGAATGGTTTCCGGCGCATTGCCGCTCGCGCTGACTCATCCTGCGCCGACCTGCTTTATGACGCCGGTGAAACCGTCAAGGTTGAACGGGATCATGATGATCTTGCCTGATGCCACATAAGCGACGATGGCGTCGTTGCCACCCTTGAACTGTTCGACCAGCGACGGCGTATTCGCCAGATCGACGGCTAAGCGGCAGAAGTTCTCGTTGCAGGTTTCGATTGTCATGGCACCGACCCATCCGTTGTTGACACGGACCGTAACCGGAGCACCCTGACTCGACTCTGCCATGACACGGAACTCCGCGACCATGGTCTGCGTACCGGATGCCTTTCCGATGAAGATTTCGAGGCCGGTTGTCCGGAAGTAGGCGACACACTCGCCTGTTTCACAGTCCACCTGCCACATTTCGCGAGCAAGTTCGGTCTGCGCATGGGCCGGCGTCGGCGATGCCGCTACGATGGCCGCCGCAACAACAGCCAGCGCGGCACAAGCCTTCAAGAGGCGGTCGTAGAGGGAAATTGGCAAGCGGACAATGGACATGGTTAAGTTCCTTGACTGGAAGTGTTCTTGGGATATTAGAAGATAACGACAAAAATAAAATCGCGAAAAAGTATAAATCTAAACATTTAGTATTAAGTCATTGTCGCTCTCATAATTCACGTCCACGCAAACTATAAATCTTCCAGTTATTCTGCTCGGGAGAAAAGATGATGCCGTATTTGGTGATGATATCGCGGCGCGCCGCGCTTAGCGCTGGTCTCGTGTTTGTTTGTCTGCTGGTCGCTCGTCCCCTCATGGCCAGCGAAGCACCGGAGGTGGCAAATCGACTTTGCGGCGGCTGCCACGCATCTGGCCTGCTCACTCAGCAAAGCTCTGCTCCGCTGGAAGAAGTCGCGCTGCGCATCGACTGGTCTAACATCAAACTTCGCCAATGGATGGCTGCGAACCATCGGTTTGTGCCAGCGCTGGCGGCCAATGCGTCTGAACTTGAAGACCTAAGGCACTATCTCGAGAATCTGAGACGGCAAAGTTTCCTCGGAGGTCTTGGAGGCGCGCCATAGTGTACTTATAGCGGGGTAAGGGAGCGCCCCCGCTGGGGACATTGTCGGGGGAGACAGCAGCGGGAGCGCTCAACTGGCGATCGACCAGCAACTTCCGCGATATCGAGAGCTGGGATACGGGAAGCCAAACAATAAGAGACCTTCAAGCCATCAAGGTAAACGAAATTAAAGTATGACAGGCCAACCATATCGAGAGTTGTAGCCTACTCATTTAGGATTATTG
>CALIUG010000073.1 GCA_938048755.1 uncultured Alphaproteobacteria bacterium | reverse complement strand
CGGCCAAGAACCATGCCTTTGTCGCAGTGGTGGTTGATCCCGCCGACTATGCGCGTGTGTTCTCGGAGATGGAAAAGAACGACGGTGCGACGCCGCTCGACCTGCGCCGCCAGCTTGCTGCCACCGCCTATGGCCGCACGGCGGCCTATGATGCGGCCATTGCGCGCCGGTTCAGCCAGGAGGCCGGCGAGGCCTTTCCGCGCCGCATCAGCTTTGCCGGTGCACGCAACAAGCGCCTGCGTTATGGCGAGAACCCGCATCAGGAGGCCGCGTTTTATGGCGACGGCACCCAGCGCCCCGGCATTGCCACGGCGCGTCAGGTCGGCGGCAAGGAGCTCAGCTTCAACAATCTCAACGACACCGATGCCGCGTTCGAGCTGGTTGCCGAGTTCGACAAGCCGGCCATTGCGATCATCAAACATGCCAATCCCTGCGGTGTCGCACTGGGCGAGAATCTGGTTGAAGCCCATGCCCGCGCACTGGCCTGTGACGCCACCAGTGCCTTTGGCGGCATCGTCGCGGCCAACCGCAAGCTCGATGAAGAAACCGCCCGGGCCATCATCGAGGTCTTCACCGAGGTCGTGATTGCGCCCGGCGCCAGCGACGAAGCGCTCGCCGTCCTGGCCGAAAAGAAGAACCTGCGCGTGCTGCTGACCAAGGACATGCCGGATCCGCGCGCGGGTGGACTGACCGTGCGCAGCCTAGCGAGCGGCCTGCTGGTCCAGACCCGCGACAACGGCCGTGTGGCGGAAGCCGAGATGAAGATCGTCACGGAACGCCAGCCCGGCGAGGCCGAGATGGCTGACATGCTGTTTGCCTTCCGCATCGCCAAACACGTCAAATCCAACGCCATTGTCTATGCCCGCGATGGCGCCAGCGTGGGCATCGGTGCGGGCCAGATGAGCCGGCTCGACAGCGCCGTCATCGCGCGCCAGAAGGCCGAACGTGCGGGCCTCTCGGTCGAGGGCGCGGTGGTGGCGTCGGACGCCTTCTTCCCCTTTGCTGACGGTCTGATCGAAGCGGCCGAAGGCGGGGCCACCGCGGCAATCCAGCCCGGCGGTTCCATGCGCGACGAAGAGGTCATTGCCGCGGCCAACGAACGCGGCATGGCCATGGTCATGACCGGCATGCGCCACTTCCGGCACTAGGCGAACACAGATGAACACCGACCTTGCCGGAAAGACCGCCATCGTGACCGGAACCGGCAGGCCCGACGGCATCGGTTAAGCCACCGCCCTGCGGCTGGCCGGGCTGGGTGCCGATCTTGTGGTGACCGATGTGACGGTTTCGCCCAGTCTGGAGCAACTGGTCGCTGGGATCGAAGCGCTGGGGCGGCGCGCCCTGGCGGTCGCGGTTGATGTGACCCGTGCCGACGAGATCACGGCCTGTGTCGCGCGATGCACGGAGCACTTCGGCGGTCCCGATATCCTGGTCAACAATGCCGGGACCACCATCGGTGCTTTGCCGTTTGCCGAGATCGAACCGGACCACTGGGACCTCAGCTTTGCGGTCAACCTGAAGGGACCCGCGCTCTTCTGCCGCGCCGTCCTGCCCGCCATGGTCGCGGCAGGCGGTGGTGCCATAATCAACAATGCGTCGACGGGCGGTCTGGGTGCCGAGGCCGGGTTCGGGGCCTATACGGCCACCAAACACGGGGTCATCGGGCTGACCAAGACCATCGCCGCCGAATACGGCGACCGTGGCGTGCGCTGCAATGCGGTGTGTCCGGGCTATGTCGCGACCGAGATGCACGAGGGCGCAAATCAGTGGCTGGCCGGGGAGCGCAACATCAGTGTCGAAGATATGAAGCGCGAACGTTACGCCGGTGTTGCCCTGCGCCGTGCCGGCACCTGTGGGGAGATTGCCGACGCGATCGCCTATCTGGCCTCCCCGGACTCGTCCTACATCACCGGCGCTGCCATCACGGTTTCAGGCGGCACACCGGTGGGGCTGTGAGCATGAACCGCAAGGACCGGATTCGCGCACTGCTGAAATCCATCGAGACCGGCGAGACCGAGGCAGTCGCGTTGGTCAGCACCGAAACCTATATCCAGCACAACCCCCAGACCCATGATGGCAGCGAGGGCCTGGCCGACCTGTTCAAACGCCTGTCGGAGCGTTCGCCCCGGGTCAACATCGTGCGCGCCTTCGAGGACGGTGACTTCGTCTTCGGCCATACCGAATACGATTTCGGCAGTCCCAGGGTGGGGTTTGAGATCTTCCGGTTCGAGAACGATCTGGTGGTCGAACACTGGGACAACATCCAGCCCAGGCAGGGCCCCAACGGTTCCGGTCACACGATGGTCGATGGGCCGATTGAAGCAGAGGACCTTGCGCAGACCGAAGCCAATCGTGAGATCGTTCGCGCCTTTGTGGAGGCCGTGCTGGTCGGGAAGCGTTTCGAGGACATTGCGCAGTTCGTCGATGCCGAGTTCTACACCGAGCACAGCCCCCTCAGCGGTGACGGCCTGCCCGCGCTGAGCGCCTTCCTGATATCTGGAGCAGGCGAAGGCCCGGTGATCCGTTACGACCGGAACCACCGCCTGCTCGCCGAAGGCAACTTTGTTCTCTCGGTCAACGAGGGCTTCCGTGACGACGTGCATTCCGCCATTCATGATCTCTATCGTCTGGCTGACGGCAGGATTGTCGAACACTGGAACACCATCGAAGCCATCGCCCCGCGCTCGGAATGGGTGAACAACAACGGCAAGTTCTAGCGCCCGGTTTCAGGGCTCCTCAATGCCGTTCTGCGCGGCCCAGTCGACGGGGTAGAGGGCGTAGAAATAGGCGGCGCGGACGGGGGCGTCGTAGATGAGTTCTGTGCCTTTGGGCAGCCAGATGATGTCGCCGGGCACGCCGGTGGTGGTCTTGCCGTCGGCGTGGATGTGGAGCTCGCCCTCGGTCATGAAGATGACCTCGTCATAAAGCGTCGTCCATGGGACCTGCACGGTCTCGAGGATCTCGTGGCCCGCACCCATGGACGTGCAGACGGGGCTGCCGATGGCGCGGCAGACCTGGGTCGTGGTGCCGTCCACGGTGCTGGTCTTGTATTCGAGCGCGTCGCGCTTGTAGAGGCGGACTTCAGACGTGGGGTTCTCCTTGTTTGTTTGTTCCCTCAGTCGCCGGGCGTGCGCGGAGTTTACACCCGACCTGATCGGGTTGCGCACTTGGCTTTCGCGCCATGCGGCGCGGACGTGCGGTCGCACGTCTTCAGGTCCATTTCCGCTTTGCGGAAATCGCCCTGACGGTTTCAAAAGCGGCGAGGCGGAAGAATTTTTTACCATCCTACCATCCTACCAGCCTAATCCGTTGCCGTGGTGACGATGCCGCCGGGGGCGAGGCTGGCGAGTTTGCGGGTGATGGGGCCGGCGTCCCGTTCCATGCGGTCGAGCTGGTCCTGGCGGCGGATCGCCTGGCGGACCATGTGGGCGCCGATGTATCGGATCGGCTCCCGGGGCATCCAGGGTTCGACCGGATGGACGAGGCCGCTGTTCGACCAGGGGTCGTCGCGTTCAAGGACCAGGGAGGTCATGATCTGCGCGCCGATGCGGCAGCCCACGATGCCGTTGCCCGAAAAACCGTAGCCGTAATGGATGTTGGGATGGCCGGGCAGCGGGCCAAAGAGCGGCAGGCCGCTTCGTGTGCGGTCGATGGGCCCGCGCCAGGAATCACGGAAGGTGATGCCGTGGCCTTCGCCAAAGCCGCGAGTGAAGGCTGCGGCGATGTCGCCTGCGCGCGGGGTGGCCCCTTCCCAGCGGGTGCGTCCCAGGTGACCGAACGCAATCGCCCCGCCACTCACCCCGGCGGAAACACGCCCGTCAGCCATGGGCCGGTAGCCCGAAACAAAGACCGCGCTGTCGGTCAGGATCGGCCCGTCGGCCCAGCGGCGCTGCGCCATGAAATCCGGGACGGGATCGCTCACTGCATCGTCGCTGGTGAGGATGAAGATGCCGCGGTCGAGCTCGGGCACGGCGGTCGACCAGGCGTTCATGGCAAGGACCACGCGGCGCGCCAGGACCTGACCGGCATCGGTCTCGATGAGGGCGGGGCTGCCGCGCCGGAGGTTGGTCATGGCCGTTTCTTCAAAGATCGTGACGCCGCGTTGCAGGGCGACACGGCGCAGGCCGCGCACCAGCTTTGCCGGATGCAGCGTCGCGCAGGCAGCATCCAGGGCACCGCTGCGAAAGCCCGGCGCATCGACCAGGGCTTCGACCCCGGCCCGGTCCAGTTCGGCAAAGTGCGCCTCGCCGTGATGGTCCAGCGCATCGATGATGCCACCCCAGCGTCCGTCCTCCCGGGGTGAGGTCGATCCCCACAGCCAGCCGGTGCGGGCGAACTCGATATCGAACCTGTGCGTGTCGGCAAAGGCCGCGATCTCGTCGATGGCGGTGACCGACGCGCGCGCCAGACGCAGCCCCTCGTCCGTGCCGCACTGGGCAATCAGAGCCTCGATCTTGGTCCACCAGGGCAGCGCCATGCCGGAATTGCGCCCGCTCGCCCCGCCGCCGCAGATGTCGGCCTCGATCACGCAGATCTCCATCGAGGGTTCTGCGGCCTTGATCTCCAGTGCGGTCCACAGGCCCAGATAGCCGCCGCCTACGATGCAGAGATCGGCCCGGTGTTCGCCTTCCAGGCGCGGGCAGAGATCACCGAGGTCATCGACCTCGCGCAACATCGGATTGCGTCGGCTGTTTCGCGGGGATAGCGTCATGACAGAACCCTTCCGCAAACAGCGGACGGCTGCAAGGCTTGCATGCGTGCTCGAGAGTGCTCTGCGCGCATCAGCCAAAACTGGAGCCACCGGTGAATCGATTTGCCCGCCTACTGGCGCTCATCTCAGGATGTCTTGTTTTCTTCAGTGCAGAAAACGCGGTTGCCTTCGACTACGCAGAACTCTGTGATTCACTTCTCGCTCAGGATCTGCACCCCACTGTAGATGTGATTTCATCTGAGAACTTGCTGATTCCTGCGGAATCACTGCGTTTTACGGTCGTTGATCACCTCAACAGGCCCACTGTCTTTTGGGAAACGGAAGCTTTCTATCTTGATGATTCTCGTTGGCCTCGCACGCCAGAAGAGGAAGCAATTGCTTGTCTGGCGTCTGCCCTGGAGATCCCAACTGAGTATGTTGGCAACATAGATGACGCCAATGCGGCGTTTGTCGTGTTCAGTTGTCGTGAACTGGCTGTCAAAACGTTCGACTGGACTGGTTTGGGACAGCCGACCGACTACCTCCTTGTGCCAACGATGGATTCCTCTGCTGCCTACATCCTGCAGCGGCGCATTGAATCACAGCAATCCACCTTGGGAGATGATGGCGACCCGTTGAAGCTGTCATCTCAACGAACTGAAGCAACAACTCTCGATTAGTTCGATTTTTCCACGATCCGTTCCCCTCTTCACCATGGCGAAACCCGGGCCTGCGTGTCCGAGGTGGTCTCTAGCAACGAGAGCGAGGAGGCGTTTACACGCCTTCTCCTTCCGATCGGTCACATCGTGGGCGCAGAGCTCACGCTGGAAGGGCGATTAGACGACGCGCCCGTGCGTGTCTTCCTGAACACGATGGCCTGCCTGGTTGTCGCGTTGTTCGACGAGTTGGATACCAGGCGCGTTGTTGAGGTTTACGGGCAGCGAAGCGTCGAGGTTAGCCAATGGGGAAGACGTTCGTTTCCGCCAACGTTCTTCACATCGGAAGACGGGGTCACAGATTTTGAAGGGCTGTGTGACGATCTGGAGCAAGCACGATTGCACCGGGACAGGGATGTTGTTTCTCGTGGCAATCTAAGGGCAGACCTACATGTTCTCGACTGGGTGGTTTGGGATCGTGCTGACAGGCGGGATCTTGTTGATCCAGCGACGCTCTTCGAAACAAGCATCGAGCCTGCACTCGAAGCCATTCGTTGCGTTGCCGAACAGGTTGGTATCGAGGTCAACTTTTCTGAGCAGCAAAGCAACAGCCAGAACTCGATGCTCACGTTTTTGGAGGTCGCCTACAACTCACACATACTCCCCGTATCCCCGCTTTATCCAGAACGTCGGCCCGACAACTGGGATGCCTATGAGCACTTGGGTGGAGTAAGTGTGGATGCCATCAACGTCGTTCAGGCAGGCTACGGTGACGGGTGCATTGCAAGCTTGCATGCGGGACCGGACGGCGAGAAGTTTCTCAGCATGACGTATGGATGGCCCGACAACAGGATCAACCATCCCGAAGTGGTGTTTGGCCAAGTCGCAGCATGCATGATTGGTGCTCTGTTTGTAGAATTTGATCCATACCTTGTCGGTTTGGCAGCACGTTATGGACAACCGCTGTAATTCAAACTGCGTTGCGTGTTACTCGTGAAACAACTTGGGCAGTTCAACTCCATGACCCCAACCATTCCCATCATCGATCTCGAGCCCTGGTACGATGGCGGTGCCGGGGGTGAGGCCGGGGTGGTCGATGCCGTGCGGGTGGCCTGTGAGACGACCGGGTTTTTTGTCATTGCGGGGCATCGGTTTGATGAGGCGCTGGTGACGCGGCTTTATGACACCAGCCGTGCGTTCTTCGATCTGCCTGCTGAAGCGAAGGCGGCCTGTCCGCCGGTCGGGGACGTTCCCGGCGGCCTGATGCACTTTTCACAAGGCATGGAAAAGCTCGCCCTGACCCTGGGCGTGGAGACTCCGCCGGATGTGAAGGAGGCGCTTGATTACGGGCCGCTTTATCACGGCGGGACGTGGCCACCGGAGCCCCAGGGACTGCGCGCGGTCTGGCGGGAGTATTATGACGCCATGAATGACCTGTGTGTTGTGCTGCGCCACATCCTGGCGCGCGCGGCGGGGCTGGCCGATGACCATTTCGAGCCGTTCTTCGAAAACACGCTCTCGTCCCTGCGCGTGCTGGATTATCCAGAACCGGTCACGCCGCCCCTGCCGGGTCAGCTGCGCGCGGGTGCGCATACCGATTACGGTTTCCTGACCGTGCTGCGTTCCGAGGACAAGCCGGGTGGCCTGGAGGTCATGAACCTCAAGGGAGACTGGGTCGCTCCGCCGGCCCTGCCGGGCACCTTTGTCGTCAACCTGGGTGATTCGCTGATGCGCTGGACCAATGACAAATGGCGCTCCACGCCGCACCGGGTCGTCAATCCGCCCGTGGGGTCCGTGGGCGGATCACGGCGTCAGTCGATCGCGTTCTTCAACAATCCCGGCCGCGATGCGCTGATCGATACCCTGCCGACCTTCCTGAAAGACGGTCAGACGCCGAAATACCCGCCCATTACCTATGGCGCATACAGCATCGACCGCCAGCAGAAGGCGCATGGCGATCACATCAGCGATGTGGTTTAGGGGTCAGATCAGAGAAGGCTGCCCGACAGAGGGTGTCAGAACGAACAGGCCGAAGCGACAGCCGGAAGCGAGCCGTGCCCGTGGCGTGGCAGGGGTGTGAAGCGGCGCACACGCGAGAGGGCCTCGCGCAGGTCGCGTTCGGTCAGACCGTCGCGGCGCATCACGGCCGTAACGATGGGATCTGCGAACATCTCATCAAGATGGGGTTCGAAGCTGGTCCAGTTCTCTTTTGTCATGGGCTGGTCCTACACGAGTTTTGAGTCAGAAGCATGTCGTTTTGCGCACATTCGCGTGTCATGAACGGTTGAGCGCGTCCCGAAGGGAGCCGAAATGACCGAATCCACGGGCGTCGACTACGCCGAGGTCGGCAACGACTTTGCCTTTTTCATCAGGCATACGAACGAGTCGCGCGCCCAGGTCACCGCTCTGCTACCTGCCATGAGCGCGCTTGTGGATGGATGTGGACAAGGTCGCATGCTCGATTTCGGGTGTGGCGACGGAACCTTCGGTTTGCGCTTTCTGGAGGCTCTTGGTGCGTCTGCTTCGCGAATCGGCCTCACCCTGGCCGAGCCGGTCGGCGATCATCTTGATCGAGCGGTCGGACGACTGGCGCCGTTGGTGAAGAGCATCGCGGTGACCAATTCGGATCTGGAACAATCCGGGATCGGTCCGTTTGATCTGATTCTTGCCAACCACTGTCTCTACTACGTCGCTGATCCGTCCGAGACCGTCGGCAGGCTGCTTGATCTCCTGGCACCCGGCGGCGTCCTGATCGCGCCGATGCTGGATCGGGGCAATGCCCTGGCCCGGATTTGGCAGACCGCCTTTGACATCGTGGACCAGCCCTTTCCGTTTGTGCTGGCTGAAGACATCGAGGCGCTTGCCCGCTTCCTTGGCGCTGACGTTTCACGGGAGGTGATTGCCTACACAATCGACTTTCCCGATCGCCCGGCAGCGCGTCTCTCGATCCTGCGGTTTTTGCTGGGGGACTACCTCAAAGCACTGGATGCACACACGGCACGATCGCTGTTCGATGCCCATACGCAAGGTGACAGGGTGGTCCTTGCGACCACCTATCCGCACCTCGTCATCTGGCAGTGCCGGTCAGAGGCCTAGAGCGTCTTGACGTAGAAGTAGCCGGTAATGAGCTTGTTATCGACGCGGGCATAGCTGGGCAGCGTGCCCCAGCGCGTGAAGCCTGCGGCCTCGTACACCTCGATGGCGCGGGTCTGGGTCTCGCGCACGTCCAGGCGGAGATGGCTGAAGCCTTCTCCCCGGCAATAGTCCTCGACCGCTTCCAGCAGCATGGCGGCAAGGCCGTGACCACGTGCCCATGGTGCGACAAAATGGGTCGTGAGCTGGGGACTGTGGCCCTGTGCCTCGTTGTGACGTGGCGGCGCCTGGAGCTGGGCCGAAGCGGCGACCGTGCCGTCCAGGCGGCCGACCCAGAGCTGACGTTCGGGCACGAGCAGAACGCCTTTCCAATAGCGCTGCATCTGGTCGCGCGGCTGGGGCTGCAACCAGCCAAAACCGTTGCCATCAACAATGGCCGCGTCCGTGGCATCGCACAGATCGTCAAGATCGAGACGGTTGAGTTCGGCGACGTGGTCGACGGCAACTGTGGTTTCAAAAGCCGGTCGGGTCTGTTCCATGGGCGCTACATGGACCCGCGGCGATGCTGCCGCAACCCCGTTTGCCATGAATTTGAAACGACGAATCCGTGACCATCCACCGGACGATCCACAAGGCTGAAGGCGTGCTGATCTGTGTTCATGCGGTCTTTTGGCAGCGCCAAACGGCAGAAATAGGGCAGGAGTGGGGTGTTACGGCTGCCAGAGCGGTTTTGCCTGGGCTTGTGCGGCCGGCTCAGGGACTTTTGTCTTCAATGGTTGGCCTTCCGGTTGGTGAAGCCAGGCCTCGAAGCCCCGATATTCGGCCTCGTCCAGGTTGCGCGCATCGACCATGGCGATGGTCCGGTAACGCCGTAGATGCAGTTCGGCGATGCGGATTTCGTTGGCGCCCAGCGCCATGATGACAGCAAGGGCGATCTGGAGGACGAGCATGGCGCCGGGGGTGAGGCCTGCCACCTCACCGATCAGGGGCACCAGGATTCCGATG
>CALIUG010000072.1 GCA_938048755.1 uncultured Alphaproteobacteria bacterium | reverse complement strand
CCGCGATCGCGGGCGAAACCCACGAGTACACCGACATGTACCCGGGCATGGCGCGCACCGCGCGTGATGAAGGCTTCGACGAGATCGCCGATTGGTTCGAGACCCTCGCCAAGGCTGAAAAGAGCCACGCTGGACGTTTCCAGAAGGCTCTCGACACCCTGAACGACTGATCCCGTTTCAGCGACCGTTCGCTCCAGCTTGGGGCGAACGGTCCGGGGATCCCCTCAAGACATCGCCGGACAGGCAGACGAGGCGCCTTGATATGGGCACCGCGAACCCTGACGGCTTGCCCGGGCCACTCCGCCCGGTGATGCAGCGGAGAAGAGACCATGAGCGCAGCTGAAGGCAGTCTGGACGCACCAACCCGCCACACGCTCGACTGGCAGGACCCGTCCTTCACGGATCCCGAGAAGATCGATGCCGAACTGCGTCGCGTCTTTGATATCTGTCACGGGTGTCGCCGCTGCTTCAACCTGTGCGATTCCTTCCCCCAGCTTTTCGACCTGATCGATGAGTCCGAGAGCGGCGAGCTCGACACCGTCGACTCCAAGGATTTCGCACCCGTGATCGACGGTTGCACGTTGTGCGACATGTGTTTCATGACCAAGTGCCCCTATGTCCCGCCCCATGAATTCGACCTCGACTTTCCGCACCTGATGCTGCGGGCGCGTGTTGCCGAATTCCAGCGCGGCGACGTCGGGTTCATCGACCGCAAGATTGCTGATACCGATACGAACGGGAAGCTGGGCACCACCTTCTCGCCCATCGCCAACTGGGCGTGCCAGAAAGACAACAAACTCACGCGACCGGTGATGGAAAAGGTTGCAGGCATCGACGCCAAGGCCGAACTGCCGAAGTTCAATCCCAAAAGCCTGGTCGCTTCGGCAAAGGCCGATCCCGTGGCCGCCAATACCGCTGCCCCCGCCCATGGCCGCAAGGCCGTGATCTATGCCACCTGCTTTTCCAACTGGAACGACGCATCGATTGGTGAGGCATCACGCCGCCTGTTGGCCCATAACGGCGTCGAGACCGAGGTTGTGCATCCGGCCTGCTGTGGCATGCCCAAGATGGAGCTGGGCGACCTGGCAGAGGTCACCAAGCGGGCCAAGGAGATTGCTGCCGCTCTGCTTCCCTATGTCGACAAGGGCTGGGACGTGGTTGCCCTGGTCCCCAGTTGCGCCCTGATGATGAAGTTCGAATGGCCGCTGATCGTGCCCGACGACCCTGACATCAAGCGCCTTGCCGAGGCCACGCGCGATGTCAGCGAATACGTCATGGAGATCTCCAAGAAGGAAGGACTTGTCGAGGGCATGAAGCCGATCGATGTACCGGTGACCCTGCATATCGCCTGTCATGCCCGTGCCCAGAACATGGGCGCCAAGGCCGCCGAGATGCTGCGCCTGATCCCTGATTCCAACGTCAATGTGGTCGAGCGATGCTCCGGCCATGGCGGTGCCTGGGGGATCAAGAAAGGCACGTTCGAGATCGGCATGCGGGTCGGCAAACCGGTCATGCGCAACACCGCCAAACACGACCCCGAAGGCGCCGGTTACGTGGTCTCGGAATGCCCGCTGGCCGGGTTCCATATCCGCCAGGGTGTGGAGGAGATGGAAGGCCGCGAGACGCCACCACCCACTGCCGCACATCCCATTCAACTGATTGCCAAGGCCTATGGGCTTGATGGCGCACCGGACTGAATCTGCAAGGACAACGAGAAGATGACCGCCATGAGCAAGATCACCCGCGACGACATCATCGATCTGGAAACGTACACGGCCGCGCGCCGGGAACACCGTGCCCGCGCCCGCGAGGTCAAGCGCGACCGCCGCATTGATGTCGGCCCCTTCGTTTCGTTCTACTTCGAGAACCGCGAGACCATGTGGCTGCAGATCCAGGAAATGCTCTACATCGAAAAAGGTGGCGAAGAGCAGATCCCCGATGAACTGGAAGCCTATAATCCGCTGGTGCCCGAAGGCCGCGACCTGCGTTGCACCATGATGATCGAGATCGATGACGAGGACCGGCGCAACCGTACCCTGCGCCAGCTTGGCTGGATCGACGAGAAGATCGTGCTGCGCGTGGGCGACCATGTCGTGCGCGCGGAACCCCTGCAGGAAACCGAACGCAACACCGCCGACGGCAAGACCAGCAGTGTCCACTTCCTGATCTTCCATTTCGACGATGCTGCCGTTGCCGCGTTCCGCGATCCCGATATCCGCGTCACCCTGGATATCGAACATGAAAACTACGGACACAGCGCCATGATCGCCGGAGCCACGCGCGAATCCCTGGCCGCCGACTTCGCCTGACCTGCGGTAGCCTTCTTGCCGCATGGCGAGGCATCGGGGCATAGTCGGTTCGTGGAAACAACACCGGCATCACCGCGCGAGCAACTCCAGGCCGCGATCCATCGCTTTCAGGGCGGGGACCGCAGTGGCGGTCTTGCCGCCTGCCGTGCCCTGGTCGAAGCCAATCCGGGGGATGGAGAAGGTCATTACGCCCTTGCCCTGATGCTGTTGCAGTCAGGCGATCTGACAGGTGGTGTTGCCGAGCTTGATCGCCTTCTCAGCACCGGCCCGGAACGTGCCGACGCCCTGGCAAGCCGGGGGGCAGCACGGCTGCGCCTTGGCCAGATTGAAGGCGCGGCATCGGACCTCGACAATGCCCTGCGGCACAATCCCGAACTGGCCGATGCCTGGCTGGCGCTGGCCACCCTGCACAGGCGATCCCAGGACTGGGATGCCTGCATCAGGGTCCTGCGTGACGCCACCCAGGCCCTGCCCGCCCATGCCGGCATCCAGAGCAACCTTGCCGCACTTCTGGCAGAACATGGGGATGCCAACGAAGCGGTCAGCCTGCTGGAGCCTGCGCTGGCACAGTCCCCGGCCCACCATGCTCTGCGCTACAACATGGGGACCGCTCTGCATCGCCTGGGACGGTTCGAGGAAGCGCGCGATCACCTTCAACGTGCCGTCGCACTGGCACCGGACTTCGGTCCGGCCTGGCATAACCTGGGAAACACCCTGGTTGATCTGGGTGACGTGACGGAGGGCTTCGCTGCCTATGATCAGGCTCACAAGATCCGCCGCAAGCCGGGAGCGCACAGCAGCAGCGATCGCACCTTTACACTGACCAGCCGGACCAAGCTGGAACATGATGCAGAGCAGCTGCGCCACC
This sequence comes from uncultured Alphaproteobacteria bacterium, assembly GCA_938048755.1. Classification (GTDB taxonomy): domain Bacteria; phylum Pseudomonadota; class Alphaproteobacteria; order SP197; family SP197; genus SP197. The sequence continues at coordinate 85,942 of CALIUG010000072.1, read as the reverse complement.
TGCGTGCCAAGGATGTTCTTCCCGCCACGTTCGACGATGCGGTCAATCTCTACGAGGGCACGCTGGAAGCGCTTGAGACTCCCCCGGCCGACACCCATATGGTCCCGTTGCCGGCAGCGACCCGGGCCGCCATTACGCCACTCTACAACCGACTGATCCACCGCGACCCCGGGGCTGCCCTGGACGGCCCCGCGGTTTCCCCGCACTTCGACGGCGCCGCAGCCGAGCAGCAGTACCGCGACCATGCGCCCGGCATCGCCTGGGGTGATGGCCTGCTCACGCCTGAAGCGCTTGCCGCACTGCGGCGCTTCTGCCTCAACTCCACGATCTGGTACGAGTTCCGTTATGACAACGGATATCTCGGGGCGTTCCAGGAAGAAGGGTTCTCCTGTCCGCTCTTGCTGCAGATCGCCGAGGAACTGCGCGCCGCCATGCCCAACGTCGTGGGGCCGCACACTCTGCGCAAGACCTGGGCCTTCAAGTATGACAGCCGCCTTTCAGGCATCCGCATGCACGCCGATGCCGCAGCGGTGAACGTCAACTTCTGGCTCACCCCAGATGAAGCCAATCTGGACCCTGAGGGCGGCGGCCTGGTCGTATGGGATGTCGAGGCTCCCCTCGATTGGGACTTTGCCCACTACAACCGCGACACGCCTGCCGTACGCGCATTCCTGGATGAGTCGGGAGCAAGAGCGATCACCGTTCCGCACCGCCAGAATCGCGCCGTTCTCTTCAATTCCGATCTTTTTCACGAAACGGGTGCGCTTTCCTTCAAACCGGGCTACGAGAACCGCCGCATCAACGTCACCATGTTGTTCGGGCGGCGCGGTGACGAGGCGGACGCCTGAGCACCCGCCGGCACGGCCTCATCCCGAACGAGCAATAACCCGGAACAAGCGCGACGCACCATGGCCATATCCGATTCCATGATCCAGACCGCCATGCAGCACCTGCGCGCGGGCCATCGCGGCGAAGCGGCAAAGGTCCTGCGCGATGTCTGCCGTATGGAGCCCGATCACATCCGTGCCACCTGCATGCTGGCGGTGATCACGTATCAGGAGGGCGATGCCGCGGCAGCGCTCGCGATGCTGGACCGCCTGACAGAGAAAACCCCAAGGAAGCCGGAGATTATCCGCGCCCGTGCGGAGATCCTTCTGGGCACCGGCGATCTGGAGGGTGCGCTTACGGCACAGACCGAGGCACGCATGCTCAACCCGAAGGATCCGCTCGGGCACCTGCAGGAAGGCGTCCTGCTGGAACGCATGGGCCGACGGTACGAGGCGCAGCAAGCCGGCGAGCGGGCCATTGCCCTGGATGCGGGTCTAATCGGTGCCCAGCAGTTGCTGGCTTCCCTGGCCTATCGTCGGGGTGATCTTGACGAGACGGCCCGGCGCATGCTGCTGGCCCGCAGCGCACCCCGGGCCAGCGTCGATCCCAACCACCATCTGGCTCTGGCTCTGTTCGGCCTGGGACGTCTCAACGAACTTCAGGAGCTCGCGCCTGCCCTGCCCCCTGCTCAGGCCTTTGGTGAGACCATGGTCCAGGCAATCGCGGCCTGGCGCGACAACGACCCTTCAGCCTGTGCCGAGCTTTTGGTAAAGGCCCAGCCTCAGGCGGGTAATGCAGCGATCGATGCACCCAACCGCTCGGTTTTCATCACCTATGGCGGCATCCTCGATGGCCTGCTTGCATGGCGACGCGACCATCCCGAGCACTACAGCGGGCAAGCGGAACGGACGGTTCATGTCATCGGCGACAGCCACGTCCTGACGGCTGCGAATCTGACGCTTCCTATCGATGGCGTCATGACCCGGTTCCAGAGTCATCTGGCGTTCGGATGCAAGGCCTGGCATCTGGTGCGCGAGGAAGGCAGCCCCTATCGCGGTTTCTATACAGCCATCGCTGCGCGCATTCCCAAGGGTGCGACCGTCGTGGCCGCCTTTGGCGAACTCGATTGCCGCCTGAAGGAAGGCATGATGCGGGTTCTCCAGAACGATCCAAAACGCGACTGGCGCACCATGGTCGATGACCTGGTGGAACGTTGCGTCGCGTTCATGATGCAGGAGGCCGGGCAACGCGGCTGGACCCTCTGGCTGCAGACCCCGCCCATGACGAACGTCACCACCAACCTGCTGATGAATCTGGACCGCAGCATCTTTCTTGGCATCATCGAGCGCTTCAACGCGCGCCTGCGTGAGGCAGCAGCATCCAACGACCTGCGTCTGATCGATGTGAAAGCCGTCACGACCGATGGCGACCACGCCCGCTACAGCCACTACATCGACACCAACCACGTCCGGCCCACGGCCCTGATTGCGGCCCTGGAAGCAGGCTAGAACGCTTCGGCGGGGGCCAGGTCGTTCAATCTGGCATCAATCGTCTCGGCATCGGGCAGCGACGGCATCGCACCATGCTCCAGGCATGCAAGTGAGCCCGCAACAGCACCGCACCGCATGGCGTCGGGCAATTCCAGACCGTTGTCGAGGGCCGCTGCCAGCGTGCCGCAGAAAGCATCGCCCGCACCCACCGTATCGACCGGATCAATCGCCAGGCTCCCCACCTTCCAGCACCCTTCTGGCCCGATCGCCAGGGCGCCTGCCGCACCCAGCGTCACGATGGTCGTGATTCCGTGGTATTCGGCCAGACGGCCAGCGACGTCTGCAGCATGACGTTCTTCCAGGCCAAGCTCGGCAGCGACCACTTCAGCCTCACCTTCGTTCACGATCAGGATGTCCAAGGTCTCGGGCATGATCGGCCCGGCCGGAGCGGCATTGAGAATCACGCGCCTGCCCGCGGCTTTAGCGCGCCCGGTCAGCGTGAAGACCTCGCGCAGCGGCGTTTCCATCTGCAGCAGCAGGGTCGAGCTATCCTCAAGAAGCTGGTCGTCCACCATGTCGTGCACAGGTGCCATGTTGGCCCCGCTCGCCACGATGATCTGATTCTCGCCATCGTCGGCGACCGTCACCAAGGCAATGCCGGTCGGCGCATCGACATGTTCGATCAGACTGGTATCGACGCCTGCCGCCGAGACGATCTCCAGTAACTCGTCACCAAAACCATCGCGGCCGACACAGCCTGCCATGACGACCTCGCCCCCTGCCCGCGCCGCGGCGACGGCCTGATTCGCACCCTTGCCGCCTGGCGCCTTGGCATGGCTGGGCGACAACACGGTCTCTCCCGGACGGGGCAGATGCGGCACCGGCACGATGAGATCCATGTTGAGAGAACCAAAGACGACAATCATGACCGTTCCATCCATTCCAAAAAAAGGGGCGGCACAAGGCCACCCCTCAGTCAATTCTGTTGCAGAACCTGATCAGCAATCGAGCGTGTGATCACGCTCCCACTGGGTCAGATGCCGGGCGTAGTCGTTCCATTCACGCGCCTGCATGCGCAGGAAGGCGTTCATGGTTTCGTCGCCCAGATAGGACCGCAGCATGGCGTTCTTCTCGGTCACACGCACCGCATCCATCAGATTGAGCGGCAGGCGCTTGACGTTGAGCTTCTTGAGGTCGGCATTGCGGCGCACCTCGTACATGTTGATATCCATGCGCTTGCCCGGATCGGTCTTGTTGGCAATGCCATCCAGACCAGCAGCCAGCAGGGCGGCCTGCGCCAGATAGGGGTTGGTGGCACCATCCATCAGGCGGAATTCGAAACGATCATCATCGGGAATGCGCACCATGTGGGTGCGGTTGTTGCCGGTATAGCTGATCGTGTTGGGCGCCCAGGTCGCACCTGAGGTCGTGGTTGAACCGTTGATGCGCTTGTAACTGTTGACCGTGGGATTGAAGATCGCGGTCAGGGCCTCGGCATTGGCCAGCACGCCGCCCAGAAAATGGTACCCGAGCTGGGAAATGCCCAATTCACCCTTGGGATCATGGAACAGGTTCTTCTTGCCCGCCTTGTCCCAGATGCTGGCATGGGTATGGCAGCCGTTACCGGTCAGATGAGCAAACGGCTTGGGCATGAAGGTCGCGCGCAGGCCGTGTTTCTCGGCAATCGACTTCACCATGAACTTGAAGAACACGTGCCGGTCGGCGGTGACCAGGACATCATCAAAGTCCCAGTTCATTTCGAACTGGCCGTTGGCGTCCTCATGGTCGTTCTGGTAGGGCCCCCAACCCAGCTCCAGCATGGCATCACAGATTTCCGAAATGACGTCATAGCGACGCATCAGGGCCTGCTGGTCATAGCAGGGCTTGGCCATGGTATCGCGCGCATCGGAGATGTCGGAGCCATCGGCGTTGATCAGATGGTATTCACATTCCACGCCGGTCTTGAGGTAGTAACCCTTCTTGGCGGCCAGAGCCATCATGCGGCGCAGAACGTTACGCGGGCCGTGATCAACCTCCTTGTTCGACATCATCAGATTGCCGGCCAGCCAGCCGACCTCCGGCTTCCAGGGAAGCTGGATGAGCGAAGCAGGATCAGGCACCGCGAACATGTCGGGGTGGGCGGGCGTCATGTCCAGATTGGTCGCGAACCCGGCAAAACCGGCACCGTTCTTGACCATGCCGTCGATGGCCTGGGCGGGGACCAGCTTGGACCGGGCCACACCGGCCAGATCACAGAAGCTGATCAGGAAGTACTTGATGCCTTTGGATTTGGCGATCTGGGAAAGTTTTTGCTGTGCCGCAGCGCGTGCCATGGGTGCCCCCGGTTATCAAGAGTGTGAACTGTTCTGGGCGGACTTTAACGCGAGTCCGCGCCATGTCCATGCCGCAGGTGCGGGTTTGATGAACGGAACGGTTTCAGGAGCGGCGTAGACGCCCCATTGGCGAGGTTTCCAGAGTGTCCGATGCTCAGAACTTCTCCTCGCCACGCACCCGCTGCTCGTCGGGGAAGTCGCGGTAGAGGGCAAAAAACACGTCCTCCACCTTGGAATTGACCGCGTGGTGCAACCCCTCGACCGGATCGGCGCGGCGCGAGACCTCACCGAAGGCAGTATCCATCTGCGCCATCGAGTCGAAATCGATCGTGATGTGCCATTCCGGCAGGTTGGGATGCCCCAGGCCCAGCTTGCGCCGCGTCAGCCGGTATCCCGCGATCCGCCCGTCATCCCGCAGATGGCCTAGGTAGCCATGCACGGCATCGGAAAACTCGGTATCGCTGGTGCCAGCCTTCAGCGAAGCCCAGATGTGATAGACGTCCATCGCGATCCTCCTGAACCTGACAAGCAACAATCCGGTACGGCTTGCAGGCGCAACACCCGATTCTTGCGCTATTCCAGCACCGGCGCGTCATCCTCAACCTTCGCCGTGCGCCGCTTTTTCTTGGCAGGCGGTGGCACCCTTGTCAGCGCCCACTTCACTTCCGTGCGTTCGCCGTTGAGGCCACCGGAAATCACGATCTGCTGGCTGCGGCGCATGGCGCCGGTGCCCAGATAAATGCTGTCGGTGAGCGAGAGCACGCCACCCGACATGCGCAGCAGCCAGCCCTCGCCCGAAGGCAGGCGCAACAGGGCGCCAGCACCATTCTGGATGACGGCGGCCTGAACATCGGGGTGGAGATGGAAGCGCAGGGCGAACTGCTCCCCGCCCGGCCCCTCGATGACATCCTGGCCCCGGACATCCTCACCATCGGCGCTGAGATACAGCGTGCGGTGATGGATCAGGCGGCCCAGCGGGCGGTAGCCGTCATGGCTCAGGGTCAGGAGCTGCGCACCGTCTTCCTCGTGGCGCTCCACCTGCACCTTGCGCGGCACCCGGCCCAGGCTGCCGTCCTTGCGCACCTCTACGGCATCCTTGTCGTCCACGCCCATGGTGCTGTGCGCGGCGGTCGCGCGGGCGGCCTCGCGCCAGGCGCTATCGGCACCGCGCCAGGCGCCCATGGCAACAATCAGGCGTTCGGTGCCCACGCTCATCTCGAAAGCCAGTGGCGCGGCATGGGCGTTGGCGGCGAAGTCCGCAGGCGGCGGCCCTGCAGCATCAACCAGGATCAGGGTCTTGCGCGCCGCCAGACGCTCATACCCGGTGTGCTGGGCGCGGCTGACCGGCTTGCCCGTGGCCTGGCCGATCGCCAGCACGTTGTCGATCAGCTCGGCGCGGCCTTCCTGCGCGCCGTTGAACAGCGCCAGCCCGCCATCACCATGGCGATAGAAACGCAGCATGGGTGCGGCCCGGTCGATGGTCTGCTGCAGCCAGTCGGGCACCGGCTTGCGCGCAGCGATCAGGGCAAGGCGCATGTCCACCAGATCACGCAGCAGCAGGAACTGGACGCCTGGGTTGCGCTCTCGCTGGCCGCCATCGCCCAGCATCTGACGGTCCAGTTCGTGTTCCAGCAGGCGCATCGCCTGGGCAAAGCGCTTCTCCTGGCCGGGCAGGGCAAGGCCGGCATAAAGCAGCGCCTTGACCGCCGCGATCCGGCCCAGGCCTTCAGGGCCGGCTGTCACGACACGGGAGAGATGGCGGGTCTGCTCGGCCAGGCTTTGCAGGAAGCGGCGGCGGAACAGGGCATCGGCGCCGTTCATCAGGAAGCCGCCATGGGTCAGCCAGGCAACCAGTCGGCGCCCCAGAATGTCCGGGCGCCAGGCAAACCGGTCCCAGCTGCCGCAATCGGTCATCCAGCCGGCAAGCGCGTGGCGCGCGACCTGACGTGAATTGCCGCCCATCTCGCGCAGGTCGCGCAACCAGACGAATCCGTGGAGTTCCTCCAGCCAGCCGGTCCAGGCGGCATCGGGATACCATTCCGGCGTGCCGTCCTTGGGATCAAAGCTGAGGGTCTGCCCGGCCAGACGCCAGCGTCCTTCGGCCATGGCGCGGCCGTTGTCGGCATAACCGGGCCAGGGGTCTGTCGGGGCCTGCAGTACCTGATCGGGCGCACGACCCAGCAACGCCAGCCGGTAAAGCGGGCTGCCGTAGTACAGGGCTTTGAGATTATGGACCGGTCGCGTGAGCAGGCCGCTCATGGGCTGTCCTCAGCCGCGCAGGGTAGCGATATTGGCGGCGTAGCCGCCGGGACCATCCTTGAAGACGGCGGTGCCCGCGACCAGCACATCGGCACCGGCCTCGATGATACGCGGTGCAGTTTCAGGCGTAACGCCACCGTCGACTTCCAGATCGATGGTGCGTCCGGTCTGATCGATCATCACGCGCAGCTCGGCAATCTTGGAAAGCGAATTCTCGATGAAGCTCTGGCCGCCAAAGCCGGGATTGACGCTCATCACCAACACCAGATCGACCAGGTCCATGACATGGGCAACGGCCGATGCCGGGGTCTGGGGATTGAGCGAAACACCGGCCCGGATGCCCGCTGATTTGATCGCCTGGAGTGTGCGATGGGTATGGGGCGAGGCCTCGATATGGACCGTCACGATGTCGCTGCCTGCCTTGATGAAGGCATCCAGCAACGGATCGACCGGGGCAATCATCAGATGCACGTCAAACGGTTTGGCGCTGTGGGGTTTCAGCCTGGAAAGCACCGGCGGGCCCATGGTGAGATTGGGCACGAAATGGCCGTCCATGACATCGACATGGATGTAGTCGCAGCCCGCTGCATCAATCGCGCGAAGTTCCTCGCCCAGGCAGGCAAAGTCTGCCGACAGGATGGAGGGAGCGATGCGGGTTTCTTGCTGCACGTCTGTCAGGTACCAGCTTCGCCCGGGGCTCGCAAGCGCATGGCAAAGAAGCCATCAACACCCCCCTGATCAGCCAGATGGCAGGGCAGCGTGCGCAGGCAGCCGGCCGAATTGATCAGCTCGGGAAGACCGCCGATTTCTTCAGGGTCGACCGGCACGTGGGTGACATCATCACGGCGTTTGAGAATGCGGCCCAACTGGGCCTCCCCTTCAATCGCCTGCAGCGAGCACACCGCATAAACCAGCAGACCGCCGGGTTTGAGATTGTCGATCGCGTTGGCAATCATGCGCCCCTGCAGGTTTGACAGACGCTGGGGATCTTCAGGGCTCTTGGTCCAGGCGATATCGGGATGACGCCGGATCGTCCCGGTGCCGCTGCAGGGTGCATCCAGCAGGATGGCATCGGCCGGTTCGTCGGCCTTCCAGGACGCGGCATCGCCAACCACCGTTTCGACCGCATAACCCAGGCGCTTCATGTTCTCGTCCAGACGGCGCAGGCGTTTCTCGGACAGGTCGACGGCCGTCACATTCGCTCCCGCAGCGACAAGCTGTGCCGTCTTGCCACCAGGTGCGGCACAGAAATCGAGAACTCGCTTGCCCTTCACATCACCCAGAAGGCGGGCTGGCAGCGAAGCCGCCGCATCCTGTACCCACCAGCCGCCAGTGCCGTATCCCGGAAGATCCGTAATGGGACCGCTCTGTTTGCGCCGCAGACCACCTGTAGGCATCAGCCTGGCATCCAGCTTCGATGCCCAGCCCACCTGATCCTCTGCAACTGTGAGATCAAGCGGTGCACGTTTGCCATGGGCTTGGGCGATGGCCCGGGCGGTCTCGGCACCATGGTCTTCGCACCATACCTTGAACAGCCAGTCGGGCGCATTGAGCCGGGGCGCATCCTGCTCGGGCATCATCGCGCGGCCTTCACGTCCCAGCCGGCGCAACACCGCATTGACGAACCCGGCCATGGCATTGGCCCGCGTGCGCGCCAGATCGACCGAGGTCGAGACCGCGGCATGGGGTGCCAGGTCCATGAACAGAAGCTGTGCCGCGCCCAGGCGCAGGATGCCCCGCGTCACCTTCTCCTTGGAAGGCAGAGGGCGGTTGAGACAGGCCCGGATCAGCGTGTCGATCTGGCCCAGATTACGGCAGGTCTCCGCGGTGATCGAAAAGACCAGTGCCCGGTCTCGTGCTTCGAGCGCGCCGAAGCGCTTGTCGCGTTCCAGCACGTCATCCAGCGCGCGCTTTTCTTCCAGGCACGCAATCAGCGCATCCAGCGCAACCATGCGCGGATCGTTACGTTTCATGGATCTGTATCCCCTTCAGGGCGGAAAGCACACGCGTCACGCGTCACCGTTGCGCATGGCAAGAAACCCGAGTTCCGCATGGGGGGAATAGGCGCGGGCCTGATCCAGGAAGGCCATGTGGCTCTCGTGAATCCGGCGGGTGAACGCATCCGTACCCGCAAGCTCCTCCAGCACGACCGAGGTACCGGCGCGCACGGCCTCGATGATCTCGGGCGAAAACCTCCGGACCTCGACACCCAGCTCGGCGAGTTTGGGATAGGCCTCGATGTTGTGGAAGTTGAAGTCAGCCAGAGTCTGCTCGGCGGTTGCAGCCGCAGCGACTTCGATGATTCCCTTGAGGTCATCATCGAGCGAATCCCAGGCCTTGCGGCCCACGGTCATTTCGAGCGCCGGGCCGGGTTCATGCCAGCCGGGCATGTAGTAGTACTTGGCCGTCTGGTAGAGGCCGAAGGCGATATCGTTCCAGGGCCCGATCCAGTCAGCCCCTTCAATGGCGCCCGACAACAGGGACGGCCCGATTTCGCCCGGCGGAAGCAGCACGGCGTTAACGCCCAGGCGCTCCAGCACCGCGCCGCCCAGACCGGCAATGCGGAACTTCAGTCCCTTGAGATCGTCCAGCGTGTCGATCGGGCGCGTGAACCAGCCGCCGGCCTGTACGCCGGACGAACCGACATAAAACGGCACGGCGTCGAAGCCTTCATAAAGCTCGCGCCACAGCTCGATCCCGCCACCAAAGGTAAGCCAGGCCGAATATTCGGTTGCGGTCATCCCGAAGGGGATCGAGGTGAAATAATTGAGCGCCGGAGACTTACCGACCCAGAAATAGGGCGAGCCGTGCAGCATTTCCGCCGTGCCCTGCTGGACCGCATCGAGCGCCTCGAACGCCGGCACGATTTCGCCCGCGCCATAGACCGTGATCTCCAGCCTGCCCGCAGCCATGCGGTTCACCATGGCGGCAAAGCGGTCTGCGCTGGTCCCCACACCCGGCGCGCCTTTGGGCCATGCCGTCACCATGGTCCAGTGCTTGGCATCCTGGGCCCGCACCACGGCTGGCGCGGCAAGCGGTGCGGCAGCAGCGGCGGCGAGGACCCCGCGACGCGTGACGATGTTGGAACTCTTGGATTGGGTCATGGCTGTTCCACCCGGTGAACGGGCCATCACTAGAGCAAATCACCGTCCGATGGAATCGTCATGCACATCCATCCAGAGCCTGCACGCTGGACATACCGGGATACCGCTCCATAATCCCCTGATGATTCTGCGCCTCGTCAAGATTGTCCTGCTGCTCTCCTACGGGGTCGTCATCGGCCTCGACGGGTTCAACAATCTTGTCGCGCCCGAGGGCGGCTTTGGAGAAGTCCAGCATGTCATGTCCATGGACACCACCGGAAACGATCCCTCCTACATGTGGCGCGCGATCGACAACGAAACCATCCAGATCATCGGTTACGGCGGCATGATCGCCCTGCAACTGCTGTGCGGCCTGCTGATCTTCTGGGCGGGCTGGCGGATGTTCAGGGCGCTGCGGGGATCCGCTGCGGCCTTTGAGCGTGCGAAGAGCCCGGGCTATGCCGGTCTGGGTCTGGCCGTTGCCTTGTGGCTTGGCGGCTTTCTGGGGGTCGGCGGCTACTGGTTCATGATGTGGCTGTCATCGTCCTACAACGCAACGGATGGCTCGTTCCAGCAGGCTGTCGCGGCCCTGCTGGTCCTGCTCGTGCTCATGCAGCGCGAAACCGACCCGGAAACAACCGCAACCTAACCCCAGGGGCCTTCTGTACCGGCCATGGCACGCAGACGGCGGATGCGTTCTGCGGTAGCCGGGTGCGTGCTGAACAGCCCATCGACCTTGTGCGCATGCAGGGGATTGATGATGTAGACATGGGCGCTTGCCGGATTGGCTTCGGCAGCCTTGTTGTCGATGCCGCGCGCCGCCCGGTCCATCTTTTCCAGCGCGGAGGCCAGCCACAACGGGTGTCCGCAGATTTCCGCACCGCCGGCATCGGCGCTGTATTCACGTGTGCGGCTGATCGCCATCTGCACCATGGCCGCGGCCAGTGGTGCCAGGATCATCATCAGGATCACACCGATGATGCCCAGGGGGTTGTTGCGGCTGCCGCCAAAGAACATGGCAAAGCTCGCCAGCATGGAAAGCGCGCCGGCCATGGTCGCGGTGATCGTCATGATCAGCGTGTCGCGGTTTTTCACATGGGCCAGTTCGTGCGCCATGACCCCGGCGATTTCTTCGGCGGTCAGCATCTGCAGCAGGCCCCTGGTCGCCGCGACCGAGGCATTTTCCGGGTTGCGGCCCGTGGCAAAGGCGTTGGGCTGGGCCGTTTCGATGACAAAGACCTTGGGCATGGGCAGATTGGCGCGCGCGGCAAGCTGCTCGACGATGCCGTAGAACTCCGGCGCCGCGGCGCGATCGATCTGGCGCGCACTGTTCATGCGCAACACCATCTTGTCGGAGTTCCAGTAGGCAAACAGGTTCGTTCCCGCCGCGAACAACAGCGCGATCACCATGCCGCCTTCACCACCAAGCAGAAAACCGCCGACCAGAAAGATCGCGGTCAGCGCGGCCATCAGCATGAAGGTCTTCATCATCGCCATGAGCATCATCTCCTGATCCCGATATGGGAAAGGCGCAGGCCCTACTCAAGCCTGCGCCCCTTCACAACAATCGGAAGAACGCGATGTTCCGGCTCTAGGCTTCGCCCAAGCGCTCCAGCACCCAGTCGCGGAAATCACGCAGGCTCGACTCTTCGGGCATCAGCACGCCGCCGGTGAAGGGACGTGCGTGCATGCCCCGCTGGTTGAGCTCGCTGGCCGCACCATCCTCGGCAATGACCTGCTTGGCAAAGCCGGTGATGTTTTCCAGATCGAAGTCGGGATGGTCCATCGCGCCCTCGGGAAACAGCCACTCGGCCGTGATCTCGGTTTCCTCGGGCCCCAGTGGACGCATGCGCACGATACGCATGTAGTCGGCATGGCCCACCATGAACATGCTGGGCCAGGACACGACATAGGTCTGCCCCAATGCCTTGTGTTCCTCGCTCAGGCCGGGGATCGGCACCGGGGAGGCGCGGCCGTCGGACGACCAGGATTCCGCCCCGGTACGCAGGCCGCCCTGGTACTTCGGGTCGGCATCATCGGTATGGCTGGCATAGTCCGGGTCTTCGGTCCGGCCAGAGATACGCCGACCATAGATCGGCACCAGCTTGACGAGGCTTGGATGCACGTTGGGGCAGTGCAGGCATTCGTTGAAGTTGTCCCAGAATCCCTTCCAGTTGCATGCCAGTGTCTTCACGGATCGGTGGCCCAGCACCAGATCCTCGATCGGCCAGGCGTCGAAGCGTCCGGGATCACGCTGCATGGCGGCTGAGAGCGGAGGCGGATCATCCGAGAGACTGACAAAGACCAGCCCCCGCCAGGTATCGACATGGACCGGGAATAGCCCAAGGCTTGCGGGATCGAACCCTTCGGGCGAGGCAAGCGATGTCGTCGCGGCAAGACTGCCACCGAGCTTGTAGGCCCAGTTGTGGTAGGGGCACACGATGCGCTTGAACTTGAAGCGGCCTTCCTCGCCCGTGCAAAGCTGGGATCCGCGATGCCGGCAGGTGTTGTGAAAGGCCCGGAGCGAACCGTCCTCGTCGCGTACGATCAGCACGCTCTGATCGCCGATCTCGTAAACCCGGTAGCAGCGCGGATCAGGCATGGACACAGAAGGGCATACATACACCCAGTCGCGGTACCAGATGGCGTCAAGCTCTCGCCGGTGATGGTCGGGATCGAAATAGTAATGCGCCGGGAGCATGGCCTCTGGCTGCTTTAAACCCCGATAGATCACCTGCTCTGCTGTCGCCATGGTCCCGCTTCCCGAGTTTGCCGTGCCAGGCTGGCATGGACGTGGGACGCTAGCGGAAATCAAGGGCCTTCCACAATCGCCGTGATTCGCCAGATCAGCCTTTTTTTGGCATCATGGCTGCGCTGCCGCGCGACAGAGAGCATTCCCATGAGCGACGAATCCGACGAGGCCAGAAAACGACGTGACGACGTTGCACGTCTGCGCGCTGCTGCCGGCTCGACAACGCCCGAGGCGTACAAGGTCAGGGCGACGAGGCCCACGGCCGATCCCATGGCTGGCGCCGGTGATTCCTACAGCACGCTGTTTGGCGCCTATTTCGCGGGAGCAACAGGCTGGCGGCAGCATGTTGCCACGGCCATGCAACTGGGTGCCTATGGTCTGGCCTATCTGGTGCTGATCCTGATGCTCAACGTCGCTCAGTGCGAATGGTGGTACGAACAGGGCATGTATTCAGAAGGCGGCGAGACGGAGCGCGTCGGCGGCCGGTAACGCGTCACACCCTCTGGCGCCATCGCTGCACTCATGATCTGATTGCGTTCCTCAAACGGGGCACACAAGCATGAGTACAGAACTGTTCGACCTCACCGGCAAGGTTGCCGTCGTTACCGGTTCGGGCCGCGGACTGGGTCGCGCCATGGCGCGGGGACTGGCTGGTGCCGGTGCCAAAGTCGTGGTGGCCGGTCGTACCGCATCGGACCTCGACGAAAGCACCGCCGACATCATTGCAGACGGCAACCAGGCGCTGGCCATTACGTTTGATGCCACCAGTCGCGCTGACTGCTGCCGGCTGCTTGACGAAACCATCGCAGCCTTTGGCAATCTGGACATCGCCGTCATCAACCACGGCATCGGACGCGCGAAAGCGGCCGTCGAGGTCACCGACGATGAACTGGCCGAGATGATCGACATCAATCTCAAGTCCGCCTTTGTCTGCGGCCAGGAAGCCGCCCGGCGCATGGCCGATCAGGGCACGGGCGGGGCCATCATCTTTACCTCATCCACGGGCAGCCTCGTCGCCTTTGACAAACTCTCGACCTATGGCGCGGCCAAGGGCGGGGTTGACCAGATGTGCCGCCATTTCGCCCAGGAACTCGCCCCCCACAACATCCGCGTCAATGTCGTGGGACCAGGCTATATGGAACACCACATGCGCGGCGCAGGCGAGCGTCACGACACCCCGGAGATGACCGAACACATCCGCCTCACCACACCCATGGAGCGGCGCGGCAGGCCCGAGGAAATGGTCGGCCCCGTGATCTTCCTTGCTTCCGACGCCGCCAGCTTCGTCACCGGCCACATCATGCCGGTCGACGGCGGCTACGTGGCGATCTGATGCCCTTGGCTCGCACCGGGCCGGCGCAGTAACCTGTCCGAAGGACCAGACTCATGAGTACCAACAATCCGCTTTTCGATCTCTCGGGCCGGAACGCCATTGTCACCGGCGCGGGCCGTGGCCTGGGGGCGGAGATGGCCAAAGGGCTTGCCGCAGCAGGCGCCGACGTCGTCGTGGCAGCGCGCACACCCGGCGGAATCGCCAGAACGGCCGCGGCCATCAACGCCGCCGGCGGCACAGCCCACGCAATCGCCTGCGATGCGACGGAGCGAAGTGAGGTCGAACACCTGATCGCAGAAACCGTGGAGCGGTTCGGCAGTCTCGACATCATGGTGGTGAACCACGGACTGGGGCCGGCCAAGGACCTGCTGGAGGTCACCGACGAAGACCTCGATGCCGTCATCGGCGTCAATCTCAACAGCGCCTATGTCTGTGCCCAGCTTGCCGGCAAACAGATGATCGAACAGGGCAAGGGCGGCGCCATCGTCATCACCTCATCCTCGGCCAGCAAGATCGCCTGTTGGGGTTATTCCTATTATGGCGCGTCCAAGGGCGGGGTCGATCAGCTGGTGCGCCAGCTTGCCCAGGAATGGGCGCCCCACAGCATCCGCGTCAACGCCATCAATCCCGGCTATACCGACAACGAGATGGCCGGCACCAGCGACGTCCATGACACGCCCGAAGTTGCCGAATTCATCGACCGTTTCATCCCCTTCGGGCGCCGCGGCAGGGCTGAGGAGATGGCAGGACCCGTGGTGTTCATGGTGAGCGATGCCGCCAGCTACATGACCGGCCAGTGCCTCTTCATCGATGGCGGCTATTCGGCGGTCTGATCGCCATCTCCGAACTGATAGCTGACCAGCCTGGCCTTCAGTTCGGCCGGTAGTTCGTCGTCGGCAGCGGTCAGCGGCAGAGTGTGCAAGCCGTCGAACCAGCTTCGTTTGCTTTCCTTGCCGAAGGCACGCGTGGGGACGACACGGTCGGGTTCATCCAGGGTTGCCAGCGTGAAGCCGAGCCACTTGTCATCCCCGAAGCGGAACGACAGCGGCGTGCCGCAATCACCACAAAAGCCCCGCGTCACGATGCTGGAACTGTCGAACAGCTTGGGTTCCCCCGATGTCCAGGCAAAGTCGGTCAGAAGGATCGCGGCATAGGCGGCAATCGGGCCACCCATCGCCTTCTGGCACATGCGGCAATGGCAGATATGCGGATTCACCGGCTCGCGGAAGAGCGCATAACGCACCGCGCCGCACTGGCACCCGCCGGTCAGGGCCGCTGGCCGGGTCTCGTTCATTTGAGTTGCTCCGATTGTTGGGCCAGTGCGGGTTCGGTGATCTCGTTCTTCAGGAGGCGCGCCATGGGAAGTGCCATCAGGCAGCAGATCAGGACCAGCAGCCACGCGTTGCCGGCCGGATTGCTCTCCACCGATTCATACGTCATGTAGAACCAGATGTAGCAGGCCAGATGCAGCAGCATGGCGCGCACCCCCAGTTCGATATGCCTGGGAAAGGCCTGATCCTTGAGGCCCAGCAGGGTCAGCGTCGCCAGACCGCAGGCACCGGCCCACAGCGTCAGCTCGACCGGCGTGAAGTTCAGGAGTGCCCCGCTGTAGTTGGGCCAGGCAGGCGGCATGTCGAGATGTCCGAACACGGTGATCAGACAGGCCAGCCACAGGCTCCACACCATCATGCCCCCGACATGTTCCAGCGCGCGCCACCACACCGGCGTCAAAAGCGTGCCAGCGCCAAGCTTCTCGCACGCTTTGCGATCCACCCAGGCGGCCGCCCAGGCGACCAGATGATAAGCAGGCAGGCTTGCGAAACCGACCACCACCAGAACCCAGTAGTCGAACCGATAGGTCCGCCACCAGTCCTCGGGGGCATTGGCAAAGGTCTCGGCAAAGCCGAAGAAGCCGAACACAAAAAACAGCGCCCAGATCAGCGTCTGCAGAACAAGGGCAATCCAGAGCCAGCGGCGCAGTTCCATCGTCAGTTTTCCCGCGCCAGATAACGTCCGGGCGTGTCGCCCAGAGACTTCTTGAACATCGTAATGAAAGCACTGGGGCTGTCATAGCCCAGATCGAGGGCGACGGTGGTGACGGGATCGCCGCCGGCGAGGCGCTCCACGGCGGCCAGCAGGCGGCGACGCTGTCGCCAGGCGCCGAAGGTCATGCCGGTTTCCCGGTTGAAGAGGCGCGCCAGCGTGCGTTCGCTGGCGCCGGCTTGGGCTGCCCAGTCGCCGAGATCACGCCGGTCACCGGGATCGGCGATCAGGGCTGCGGTCACGACGGAAAGGCGGGCATCGCGCGGCAGGGGAAGATGCAGCGGTTCGGGCTTCAGGCGGCGCAACTCATCGGGGATCACCGCAACCATGCGCGCTTCGGGACCATCGGGCGGATAGGAACGGCCCAGGGCAACCACGCGCAGGATCAGTTCACGAAGGAGCGGCGGCACCGGCAGCACGCAGCAGGTCTCCGGCAATCCCCGCGCCGCGCCGGGATCGAGGTAGAGCGAGCGCATCGCCACTTCCTGCACGGCGTGCACCGCATGTTCCACGCCAGCAGGCACCCAGACCGCCTGCTGGGGCGGCACGGTCCAGGTGCCGTCATGGGTGCGCACGGTCATGACGCCGCGAATGGCAAACAGAAGCTGGCAGCGTGTGTGGTGATGCCAGCCGGTATCATAGGGTCCTTCGTCGCGGGCAAAACCCAGCACCGGAAGGGTCGATTCCACCACCTCGCCGGGATCGAACCCGTCGGGATAGAGCAGCGTCGGCCTGCTGGAAGCTTGTCTGTTTTGCGTCATCACTTGTCAGTTTACCGCAAGACGGGCAGAAACCAAGGTTCTAGAGATACTGGGACAAGGTCCTGCACCAGCCCTCTCCCCCACCCGGCCACCCACGAGCGTATCCTTGATGGGTGGCCGGGTGGGGGAGAGGGCCGGAACCGAGAACAACAAAAAGGCAAACCATGGTCCGCTGGAATCCCTTTCATGCCGATTGGCATGGCGTCCTCAAAGACGGCTGGCGCAGCCCCCAGATCCTGCTGCTGATCTTTGCCGCCTCGATTCCGATCGCCTTCGAGCCCTGGATGGCGCTGATCAACAACTTTGCCGTCGACGAGGTCGACAACTTCACGGGCCTGGAGCGTGGCATCCTGGAATCCGTGCGCGAGATTCCAGGCTTCCTTGCTTTCACGGTCGTCTACATGCTGCTCATCTGGCGCCAGCAGACCTTTGCCATCCTGGCGCTCACCCTGATGGGTCTGGGCGTGGCGCTGACCGGCATGCTGCCCAGTGTCTACGGCCTCTATTTCACGACCCTGCTGATGTCGACCGGCTTCCACTTCCTGGCCACCATGGAACAGTCGCTGGCCATGCAATGGTCCTCAAAGGAGGAACTGCCGCTGGTTCTGGGCCGCATGGCTGCGGTCGCGGCAGGCGGTTCGCTGGTTGCCTATGCGCTGATCTATATCGGCTTCGAGTACCTGGGCACGCCCTATTGGGTGGTCTATCTGGTCGCCGGTGCGCTCACCCTGTGTCTTGCCACTTTGTGCTGGACCGCCTTCCCGAAGTTCAAGGAAGACAGCTTCCAGACCATGACCATCGTGGTGCGCAGGCGTTACTGGCTCTATTACGCGCTGGAGTTCATGTCGGGCGGGCGCCGCCAGATCTTCGTCGGCTTTGCCGCCTTCCTGATGGTTGCCGAGTTCGGTTATGACCCCGCCGCCGTGGTCGCGCTGTTTGCCGTCAACCACGTCATCGCCATCTGGCTGGCACCGCGCATCGGCCGTCTGATCATCCGTTGGGGCGAACGCCCTGCCCTGGTCTTTGAGTATGTCGGCCTGATCGGCGTGTTTGTCGCCTATGCCTTCGTCGACATCGCCTGGCTCGCGGCCCTGCTCTATGTCGTCGATCACCTGTTCTTTGCGCTCGCCATCGCGATCAAGAGCTACTTCCGCAAGATCGCCGATCCCGCCGATATCGCTTCGACCGCCGGCGTCTCGTTCACGATCAACCACATCGCCGCGGTCACCATGCCCTGGATGCTGGGCCTGATCTGGGTCGCCGATGAATCCGGCCGCATGGCCGTCTTCCTGATCGGTGCCGTCATGGCCGTGATCTCGCTCGGCCTCTCCATCATGATCCCGACCCGCCCGGAACCAGGCAACGAAACCACGGTTTGGCGCAGCAAGGTCGTTTTACCTGCAGAGTAATCTTACGCGGGGGAGAACCCCCTAACGAGAACTCTTAGCTTTCTGATTTATCGCCTCAAGAATCTCCCTAAACACAATTAGTTTGGGCCTATCGTTCTCAATCAACATGAGTGATGGTCTTTCCTAAATCTCCAATGACGCTTCAAGTCTCTGATAGTCTTGAACAATCAGATTCTGAACTTCTCTAATTCGATCAATTTTGTTTAGAAGGCGTTCGATATCTTGATTTTCTCTTGATTCTATTCTCTGAACATGTGGGTTAAAATTTTCAATGTATAGCGTTATGAATATAAACTTTGAGCCCGACGTAAAGCGTGCCCTAGGGAATAATGATGGAATCAGATTCACACCGTCAATAACAATTGCACTTTTTCGATAGTTTAGGCGATTAACAACATTGGAGACTGCTGACATAAGAATCTGACACTGCTTTATGAAATGTTCCTGAACTCCCATTTTAGGCAATGGATTGAACGATGCAGTATTTATTACAGACTCGCTGTCATTATCTCTCATTCCCTGGCGTATCCAGTCGAGAGAAACCTTTTCTATGTTTGAAAACCTCCTCTGTAACATCAGAGCGTATGTGGATTTTCCAACTGAATTTGCGCCATTAATTACAATTACAAAATTGTTTGGAAGACGTCGCCTCGGAAAACTTAAAGAAGGGAAAGTGGCTCGGCCAGCCATAGCACCGGCAATCGCAGCAAAAATAGGCACGAGTATTTCGAGAAGTGATTCCATATCGACCTATCGGTCAGGTAGATCACTGAAGATGTCAAAAAATCATCAGTTGTCAATTATTCGATCTAGCTGGCGTCTCAGCGATCAAACATAAGCGCTCTCTACTCCGCCGCGACCCGGAACCCGGGATCGCGTGGGGTGGCTTCCGCGTTTTCGCCGCCCTGGAAGGCGTAGAGCGAGGTGTAGCCGTCGCCCCAGTCGGGCGGAACCGGGCAGGGTTCGGGGTCGAGATGGGCCCAGGTCGCACGGTTGCCACGCACCAGGTCGCGGTAGTGATACGAGGTCGAGGCCTTGGGGCTGGTGTAGGGGAAGGCGTCGGCTGCAGCATAGGCATTGATCAGCAGGGGACGTCCGTTGGCCCGGGTCGTGGGCCTGGAGCCATGGACCGCACGGCTGTGATGGATCGTGATCGAGCCCTTGGGTCCCGGCAGGTAAACCGCATCATCGGTGTCAAAGCGCGCCATGTCATCATCCCGGATGGCGCCCGTCCAAACACCGTTGTCGTCGAAATGCTCGAAGATCGGTCCCTTGTGGCTGCCGGGAAGAACGCCGATGGGTCCGTCGTCTTCGCTGACATCGCTGAGGTAACAGCCCACAGCCAGCACGTTGTAGTTGGTGTGGGGATAGAACGGGATGTCCTGGTGCCACTTCACCTGGTCGCGTCCGTCCGACCATTTGAAGTTGAGCTTGGAGTGGTTGAACGTCACATCCGGGCCCAGTAGATCGGCCGTGGCATCGGCGATGATACCGTTGGCGAACTCCCAATAGGCATCGTGCATCCGGTCGGGCGCGGTCAGGCGACGCACCACAGGTTTTTCCGGCGTGTGGCCGGGCCCGATATCGAGTTCGCGGTCGCTCTTGGTCATGGACCGGCTCTTCTCGATGAAGGACTGGGTCACGTCATTCAGGTGGTCGATCACGTCTTCAGGGATCAGACTCTCCACCAGGGCATAACCGGTTTCGAAATAGGCCTCGCGCTGTTTCTGGGTCAGCACGCGGGCAGGAAACGCAAGGATTGCTTCTGGGGTCATGGCAGCAGCCTTCAAGCCGTTTCAATCTCGTCTAGAATGATCCCGATACGCTTCGCGCGTCCAGCACAACCTTGAAGGCAAGAACCCATGGGCGGATTTCTCGACGGCAAGGCGGCTCTGGTCACCGGTGCGGCCAGCGGCATCGGTGCGGCCATCGCCCGGGCCTTTGCTGAAGAGGGTGCGCAGATCGCCCTGATCGATCAGGCCGACACCTCGGCCACACAGGACCACATCACTGCGGCGGGTGGCGAATCCTTCGGATTGCAGCTGGATGTCACCGCCGAAGCCGCCATGACCGAAGGCGTGGCGGAAGCTGTCGCGCGGATGGGCGGCCTTGACCTCAGCGTTGCCAGCGCAGGTATCGCCGATGACGGCCTGCTCACCGAAACCTCGCTTGCCGACTGGAACCGGGTGATCGGCGTCAACCTCACCGGCGTCTTTCTGACCGGGCGCGAAGCCATCCGTGCCATGACAGCCCACGGACGAGGCGGACGGGTCATCAACATTGCATCCGACCATGCCTTCTTCGGCTGGAAGGAACGTTCAGCCTATTGCGCCTCGAAAGCCGGCATCCTTGGCCTCACCCGCGTCTGGGCCAGGGAGTTCGGCCCCGACATTCTGGTCAACGCCGTCTGCCCCGGCCCGGTCGAAACGCCCCTACTTCTGGACGGCATCACGCCCGAGATCATGGCGCGCGAAACCGACATCCCTCTGGGCCGCGTCGGCCAGCCCGACGAAATCGCAGCCGTCGCCCTGGCGCTCGCCGGCAAGGCCGGTGCCTTCACCACCGGCCAGGTCTGGAGCGTCAACGGCGGCTCGGCAATGCCGTGAGCTCACACTTTGTCGTCCTCCGGCTTGACCGGAGGACCCATGCTGTATCGCTGGCAACAGCACCCCACCTTGTTCAATGGCGCTAAACCAAACGGTCGTAGAGGTCATCCCAGTCAGGATTGTTCTCTTCGATCAGTGCGATTTTCCATTCTCTGTTCCAGTGTTTCAGGCGTTTCTCGCGCTGGATCGCATCGCGCACATCGTCATAGGTCTCCACCATCACAAGCCGTTTCACGCCATACTGCCTGGTGAAGCCCGACACAGTTCCCTCGCGATGTTCCCATGCGCGACGGGCTATATCGTTCGTCACGCCGACATAGAGTGTTCCGCGTTTCTGGCTGGCCAGAATGTAGACGAAGTAGGCCATGGCTAACGCACAATCTGCCGCTTGCCGGTGTGCCGGTCCAGCTTGTCAGAGTGGCGTGAAACGGCTTCGAGGATACAGCATGGGTCCTCCGGTCAAGCCGGAGGACGACAGTTTTGATAGGGTGTCCTAAGGCATCGGCCCCGCATCATTTCCGTCAGGGTATCGCCCAGCCCGACGAAATCGCCACCATCGTCTTAGCCCTAGCTGGCAAGGAAGGTTCCTTCACCACCCACCAGACCTGGACCACCAACAGTGGCTCCGCGATGCAGGAAGGTATGCGTTGAGCCACCGCGACCCACCCCCAACTTGTCATCCTCCGGCTTGACCGGAGGATCCATGCTGTGTTGCAGGCAACAGCGCCACGTCATGTTTGGTGGCGCTGCACCAGCCGGTCGAAGAGAACAATCCTGATTGGGACGATCTCTATGACCGGCTTGTATAGCGGCAAATCGCAGAACCGTGGGTGTGGCTTCGTTCGGTGCATGGGTCCTCCGGTCAAGCCGGAGGACGACAGTTCTTTTGTTTTGCTCCCGGGTGTCAGCCCCGCGCCATTTCCAGCAGGGCGTCTGCCAGCACGCGGGCGCCGGCGGCGAGGTCCTCAGGGGTCGCGCGTTCGTCTTCGTTGTGGCTGATGCCGCTCAGGCACGGCACGAAGATCATGCCGGTCGGGGCCAGCGGCACCATGTACTTGGCGTCGTGATCGGCGCCCGAGGGCATACGCATGGCGGGAATCGCGAGTTCGCCCGCGATGCGCTCGATGCGGGCAATCACGTTTTCGTCGAAGTCAGCCGGGTCGCCGGCATGGCGTTTCTGCACCACAACATCACAGGGGCCGGCATGGGCGGCAATGAACGCAGCCATGCCGTCGACCTTTTCGCGGAAGAACGCCTGATCTGGGTGGCGGAAATCGATCGTGAAAATGACCTTGCCCGGAATCGTGTTGGGCGACCCCGGATAGGTCTCAAACCGGCCCACCGTAAACCGCACCGTGTCGGTGGGGTCTGCCAGATCCCGGTGAAGCGCATCGATGATCTGATGGGCCGAGCGGAAGGCGTCGCGCCGCTGCAACAGCGGCACGGTTCCGGCATGACCGTCGATCCCGGTGACGGTGACCTCGAACGAACTGCCACCCTGGATGCCCGTGACGGCGCCGATCGTGAGCCCCTCGCTTTCCAGCCTGGGCCCCTGCTCGATATGGGTTTCGATGTAGCCGGCCATGGGAATGCCGCCCCTGCGCTGCTCGGCATCGGGTGTGGCGGCAAGCGTGCGTTCCAGCTCGTCGCGCAGCACCGCACCGTCTGGCGCGGTACCATCGAGAAACTCCTCGATCTCGTGTTGGCCCGAAAAAACCAGGCTGCCGGTGCAACCCGGTGCGAAACGGCACCCTTCCTCGTTGGTCCAGACAACCGCCTCGATGGGGTGGCGGTGCTCCAGCCCCCCATCCTCGAGCGCTTCGAGCACTTCAAACGCCGACAGCACGCCATAGATGCCATCAAAGTTGCCGCCGGCCGGCTGGGTATCGAGATGGGAGCCCGAAAGTATGGCAGGTGCATCGTGATCGGTGCCGTCACGGCGCACGAACAGATTCCCGGCTTCATCGGCGATCAGGCGAAACCCGCGTTCCCCGGCCCATCCGGCCAGGGCTGCCCGCGCCATGCCGTCTTCTGGCGTCAGTGCCTGACGGTTGACGCCGCCGTTGCCGGTTTCGCCGAACCTGGCAATCGCCATGTGACGATCCCACAGGCGTTGCTGATCGATGAAGTCGCTCGCTCTTGCCATGACATCAGGCCTTTTTCTTCAGGGCGACCTGGCGGCTGGCCCAGTCCGGAACGGGATCGGCCAGGTGCTCGGCCAGCTTGGCCTGCACGGCTTCGGACATGGTGCCCAACCCGCCTTCCTTGTGATTGAGATGGAGCCACAGGCATTCGACGGTGCCACAGACCTTGTCGCCGACACGCATGACGTGGCCGATATGCACCTTCCGGGCATCGTGCCCCAGGACCAGGCTGTCAAAGGTCAGGGCCTCACCCCGGTTCACCTCATCGAGGTACCGGACATGGGATTCCACCGTCACCATGGCGAACCCGGTCGCATCGTAATAGTCGGTGCCGATCCCCAGCAGTGCCTGAAACGCCCAGGAAGCGTCGCTGGCGGCAACCACGTAGTAGCCCTCGTTCATGTGGCCGTAGTGATCGGTCCAGCTCTCTGGAACTTCGACGGAATAGATCGCTTCTGCGGTCATGATGCTCTCGTGTGATGTGAGGTCGGCACCCTAGCCCGAGATCGGGCCGGAGCATATTCCGCTCCTCTGATTTTGAGACTAGGGTTGCCCCATGAACGAGACGGTTCTCACACCACAAAGTCAGGCCATGGGGGCTGACGCGCCGATCACCCGGCGCGAGCTCAAGGCGCTGATGCGCCGCTCCAATGTGCCGGCCCTGATGCGTCTGCCCCTGTGGTATGGCACCCTAGCGACAACCGGCGTGCTGGTCTGGCTGGCCCTGGGCACCTGGTGGCTGATCCCGGCCATGTTCCTGCACGGCATCATCATGGTGCACCATTTTTCCCTGCAGCATGAGTGCATCCACTTCACCGCCTTTCGTACGCGCTGGCTGAATGATGTTGTTGCCACATGGTGCGGGTTCTGGATTGCCGTGCCGCCGCGCTACTTCCGCTGGGAACATTGCGACCACCATACCCACACCCAGATCATGGGGCGCGACCCCGAGCTCATTCCCCTCGCCGACACCGTGGGCGGGCACCTGCTCTACATCACCTCGCTACCCTATTGGCGCGGGATGATCTCCGGACTGGTGGCTCACGCCTTGGGACGTCTGAACGCGACCGAGAAACGGTTCATCCCGAAGGAAGAACGTGGTGCGGTGATCCTGGAAGCACGCATCTTTCTGGCCCTTTACATCGCCGTGGCCCTTGCCATGCCCGTCTTCAACTGGTGGGCGCCGCTCTGGTTCTGGATCCTTCCTGTGTTCATGGGCGAGCCGGTGATGCGGTTCATCCGCATGACCGAACATGTCGGACGTCCCAATACCAAGGACATGACCGTCAACACCAGAACCAGCCTGGTCTCATGGCCCTGGCGCAATCTCTGCTGGAACATGTCCTTTCATGCCGAGCATCACTTTGCCGCTTCTGTTCCCTTCCATGCCCTGCCCAAGCTGCATGAACGCCTGAAGGGCCAGCTCTACGCCGAACCCGGGGGCTACCTTGCCGCCCATCGCGACATGCTGGGACAGATCCGGGGTTCACGCGAACGCCTGGGCGCCCATGTGAACGCCGATGCCTGAGAGCGCGTGGATTGATCTGGTCTCCGTCGGCGACCTTGAACCCGGCGACGTCACGCCAGCGCAGCACAAGGGTCAGCCGCTCGCCGTCTATGACGGCCCCGACGGTATCCGCGTCACCTCGGCACGCTGCAGCCATGGTGGCGCCAGCCTTGTCGATGGCTACTTCGACGGTTTCATCATCGAATGCCCGCTGCACCAGGGCTGTTTCGACATCCGTGACGGGCGGGCCTGCGGCAAACCGGCGACGCGCCCGATCAGGGTTTTTGAATGCCGGACCCTGGACGGCATGGTTCAGATCAAGGGCTGATCAGGCACTGGCAACCTTGCGTGGCCGCAGGACGTGGTGATGGGCCTCGTCATAAAGGCGGCTGTCACGGAAACTCGCATTGCCCAGGACCTCACCGACCAGGATCAGTGCCGTGCGTGTGAACCCGGCAGCCTTCACCTTGGACCGGATATCGCCCAGCGTGCCGGAGATGAAGGCCTGGTCGGGCCAGCTCACGCGATAGGCCACGACCACGGGGCAATCCTCGCCATAAAGCGGGACCAGTTCGCGCACGACGCGGGCCAGGTTGTTGACCGAGAGATGGATCGCCAGGGTCGCGCCCGACTTGCCCAGGGTCGTGAGGTCTTCGCCTTCGGGCATCGCCGTCGCACGCACGGCCGTGCGCGTCAGGATCACGGTCTGGCTGACATCGGGCAGCGTCAGCTCGGTCTGCAGGGCAGCAGCCGCAGCGGCAAAGGCCGGCACGCCCGGCGTCACGTCATAGTCGATTTCAAGGTCGTCCAGACGGCGGATCTGTTCGGCAATGGCGCCATAAAGCGAAGGGTCGCCGGAATGGACGCGCGCCACATTCTGTCCGCGTTCGTGGGCCTCACGCATCAGCTCGATGATCTCGTCGAGATGGAGCGGTGCCGTATCGATCACCGTCGCTGCGGGGTCGGCCTGTTCAATGACGCCTTCGGGCACCAGGGAGCCGGCATACAGCACGATCGGGCAGGCCTTGATCAGGTTGAGCGCACGCACGGTAATGAGGTCGGGCGCGCCGGGCCCTGCTCCGATGAAATGAACCGTCATGTCAGGTCTCTCTTTTCTTCGCGTAACCACGCGGGGTGTAAACATTGGGCTGGCCGAGATGGTTGATCCGCCGGGATGTGCTGGAGCCGATCAGCACCACGCTCATCATGTCGACATCGTCGACTTCCAGCTCGGCAAGCGTGGTATGCGCCATGGCTTCGCCTTCACGACCCAACAGGCGGCCGATCATGACAGGCGTATCGCCGGGCCGGTGTTCCAGCAGGATGGTCCGTGCCTCAGCCAGCTGATCGCGCCTGCGCATGGAGACAGGATTGTAGAAGGCAATGGCAAAGTCGCCTTCACCGGCTGCACGCACGCGGCGCATGATGACCTCGCGTGGGGTCAGCAGGTCCGAAAGCGAGATGGCGCAGAAGTCATGGCCGAACGGCGCACCGGCCCGCGCCGAAGCAACCTGCAGGGCCGAAACGCCCGGCACGACGTCGATCCCGACGCTGCGCCAGGGCTGTGCGTCCTCGAGATCAAGAAGCTCATAGACCAGGCTGGCCATGGCATAGATGCCGGGATCGCCGGAACAGAGCAACGCCACCTGTCTGCCCTGACCCGCCAGATCGAGTGCGAAACGGCATCGCTCCGTCTCCTGGCCCAGGCCGAAATCATGACGTTCCTTGCCGCGCATCAACGGACCGGCAAGGTCGAGATAATAACCATAACCCACGACATCGCTGGCCGCGGCAATGGCACGGCTTGCTTCAGGCGTGCGCAGGGCTGCATCGCCCGGACCCAGACCGACCAGCGAAAGATGGCCACGCCGTCGGCCAGTCGTTGAGACGTCGATATCCTTGGCAGCGCGCGCAACGGCACATGTGGCACGCCGTGACTTCTTCTTGGGCACGACCAGCGAACCCTCCTGGCCCGCCGCGGCCAACGCGGACCCCTCACTGACGCCATGGCACCCGACTTCGGCAAACACCACATCGGAAGGATTGGCAAGGCGCGGCGCTTCGGCCTCCAGCCTTGGCGCATCGAATAGGACCAGGGAAACACCCAGCATGTTGGCAACGGCCAGCACGGCTGGTTCATCACCCTTCAGGTCAATGCTGGCGACACAGGCAATCGCGCCTTCGGCAAGGCGCTCTGATTTGAGCGTTTCGCGCACCAGGGCGATCAGCTCACCGGGCTCACAGTCACGTTCACATCCCACGCCCAGGGCCAGGACCGGCGGATGCATGACCAGCGTCCGGCCATCGGGCCGCAGGGCACGGTCGGTCACCGCAACGGCATGATCGCCCGTTTCTCCAAACGCCATGCCGGAGTTGCGCAGCCAGTCCGCTTCACCAGCCTCTATGCAAAGCGCAACCGGCTTTTCTGCCAGCAGATCGGCCATCACCGGTTTTGCCATCTCAGGATTGGCGATGCGCCAGCCCGGCGGCGGGTCATCCAGCGCGCCATCAAAGCGCACGTCACCCGCGGTCGTGACCGCGACATGCCCCTCGAACACGCCGGCACAGGCGCGGGCCAGTGCGTTGGCGCCATGATGACCGCCCAGCAGCGGAACGGCGCTGGCACCATCCTCGGCCACCGCGACCACGGCACTTTCGCGCGTCTTGTCGGAAAGAAGGGGCGCCACGGCACGAATCAGAATGCCGGCGGCACAAACGCCCACGACCGGAATGCCTGCCGCAAACAGCGTTGCGACATGGTCCATGGTGTTCTCGAACACCACATCGGTGCCCTCCACCCGTGACCCATAGCCATGAAGACTGGCATCAGGCAGGGCAGCAACCAGACGGTTCGCAGCAGCTAGTCCCGAAGGACCAAGACACAGAACCGCAGCACCTGTTGGAACATTCATCGCCATGCCTCTCCACGCCGATGGATCAGCACCATCGAAAAATAGGGCGCCTTTGCCGCATCGATTTCGGAAAAGGGCAATACGACCTGATCGGCCATGGTGGCGTGCTCGACATAATGGGCATGCTCCACAAGATCCAACGCCGTGAGCACGCGGCGCACCTTGTCGAGGTGACGGCCGACCTTGATGACGACAGCGGCTTCCACATTCGCCAGACGCTCGCGCATGACCGCTTCGTCCATGATGCCCGGACAAATCAGCAGGGCATCGTCGCGCGCGGCAAGGGGCGCGCCGGCAGCGGCCGGGCAGGCCATGAGTGACGAGACGCCGGGGACCACGACGACCTCATGCCGGTCGGCCAGCCGGCCGAAGAGATACATGAAGCTGCCATAGAAAAACGGGTCACCTTCACAGATCGCAGCAACATCCCGTCCGGCATCCAGATGTTCGGCAATGTCGATCGCTGCCTGATCATAAACGGCCTCGACCGGAAACCGGTTCAGGTCCAGCGGCATGCGGATCGCAATCTCGGTCTGCTCGCCGCTCAGATGCGACGCCACGATGCTCCGCGCCAGACTGTCACCATGTTCCGGTGCCGGATAGGCAAGCACGGGAGCATGGGTCAGCAGTCGATGGGCCTTCAGCGTGATGAGCTCGGGATCGCCGGGACCGACACCCAGACCATAAAGGGTTCCTTTGGTCATGATTTGATGATCCGCCATTGTGTTACCGGCATGAGAGGGCGCCATCCCGTCAGGCCGCCGACCGGTGCGGCCCGTACAACCGAGAGACGCACAAGTTCACCGCCCAGACGTTCATGGAGATGGAAAAGAGCATGCTCGCTTTCCAGCGTGACCGCATTGGCAACCAGACGTCCGCCCGGCGCAAGGGTATCCCAGCAGGTCTGTGCGACACCGTCGCCGGCGACGCCGCCGCCGACAAAAACCGCATCCGGCGTGGCCAGGCCTTCCAGGGCTTCCGGTGCGCTGCCGGCAACAAGCTTCAGGGTTGGTACACCCAGGTTTGCCGCATTGCGCGCGGTCATGGCCCGCCGGCCTTCATGACGTTCGATGGCCATGGCGCAGGCCCGGTCTGCCGCGCGCATCCATTCGATCGCGACGGAACCACAGCCCGAGCCGACATCCCAGAGCAACTGACCGGGCATCGGCGCAAGGGCTGCCAGGGTTGCGGCGCGCACCTCGCGTTTGGTCATCTGCCCATCGTGCTCAAAGGCATCATCGGGCAGGCCTGGCGTGCGCGCGTGCACGGCAGCGCCGGGCTCGGTAACCAGTTCAATCGCCAGGGTATTGAGATCGTCCACGTCGCCCTCGACTCCCTCCGCTGCCGTTCCACTGAGGCAGCGTTCGCGGGGACCACCCATGTGACACAGGACATGCATCACGCTTGGCCCGAAACCGGCCTCCTTGAGCCGCATCGCGACCTTGGCTGGTGTTGTTGCATCTTCGGACAGGATCAGCAGGCGCAGACCCGGCATCAGATGGGCGTTCAGCAGGTCCAGCGGCCGACCATGAAGCGTGAGCTGCACGGTCTCGGCAAGCGGCCAGCCCAGCCGGGCACAGGCCAGGGTGAAGGCCGAGATTCCCGGAAGGACAAAAACGGCCTCGCGCCCGAACCGGCGCATCAGGGTGACACCGATGCCATAGGCCATGGGGTCGCCGGTGGCGAGCACGCAGACCTTCTGCCCCTGAAGTTCAGCCAGGCGCTCGACCGTTTTCTTGAGCGGGCTTTCCCAGGTCAGTGTCTGCGCCCGGGTCTCGCCCAGCAGTTCCAGATGGCGCGTGCCACCGACCACGACCTCGGCCTGATCAACCAGTTCGCGCGCAGCCGGGGAGAGTCCTTCCAGTCCATCCTCGCCAAGGCCCACAAGAGACAGCCAGGGTGTCATCAGATTCCTCCCATCAGCGCGTTGACGCCAGCAGCAGCCATGGCGCTGCCGCCCCGTCGCCCGTGCACGGTCACGAAGTCGAGTCCGCTCTTCGCGAGCGCGCGTTTCGATTCCGCTGCTCCGACAAACCCCACCGGCATGCCGATGACAAGCGCCGGGCGCGGGCCACCGGCTGCAACGATTTCCAGAACCCGGAACAAGGCCGTGGGCGCATTGCCGACCGCGACAACGGCACCCTCCATGGCGTCACCCCACAGATCAACCGCTGCCGAGGACCGGGTCGTGTGATGCCGCGCAGCCCGTGCCACCGCTGCCTTTGAGGCCACCTTGGCGACGATGGCATTGGATGCCGGCAGACGGCGCTTGATGATGCCCTTAGCCACCATCTCGACATCACAAAGAATCGGCGCGCCTGCGATCAGAGCCTCGCGGCCCCTGGCGACGGCACCCCCGGAAACCTCAAGATCATCGGCGATATCGGTCATGCCGCAGGTATGGATCAGACGCACGGCAAGAGCCCGTTCATCGTCCGTCAGACGCGACAGGTCGGTCTTTGCCTCAATCAGGCGGCGTGATTCAGCATAGATTGCTGGACCGTCGTTGAGATAGGCAAGGCCATGCCCGGGAAACGCCGCGTCGACATCAATGTCGATCTTGCCCGCCCGGGTATCAGGTTCAGTGACGCCCAGAATCCAGGCCTCTTCACGCTCGATTCGTCGCTTCTGGTCGCCCGACAACCCCTTCATGCCCGCGAACATCCGGCCCAGCGTTCTGTTCTCATCAGCCTTGGCCATGAATGCGGCGATGGCCTGGACCTGCAGTGTATCCTTGACCTGCCCGCTCGCCGAACGCGGTGACACCAGCGAGGGATAGATCTCGGCCAGCACAACCGGATGCTGTTTGAGAGCACCGGATGTCATGGGCTTCAGACCGGTTTCGAACGGCCATACCCGCGCATGGCTTTTCAGTCTGGCGTCACGGCGCAGGGCATGGACGACCGGCAGACCCGTGAGCACCTGGCCGCCTACCGAACCGACACCGGCCAGTTTCCAGATCGACTGGGGCCCGGAGATCACGGTTTCACAGACCCGTTTTTCATCCAGGCCGCCGTCATAGACGGGCCGCGTCATCTCCAGATTTGCATAGCTGCGCCCGACCGGATGGCCCCAGAATGGCCCCTCGCGGAACCCCATGCGGCGGTTCAGAACGTCTGCTGCCTCGAATCGGTTGTTGGCATTGTCCGGGCGATCTTCCACGGCCTGCGACAGCGCGGACCACGTCGCGCGCCACGGCGCACCTTTGAGGCCCAGCGCAGAAGCCGTGCCGCTGGAGTAACCAAACGGAAAGTCAAAACCGACCAGGACCCGCCGCCTGCGCCGGATCAGGCCATCCAGCATGTCTGCCAGACGTTCCCGTGCCTCAGCACGGGTCGCGGGATTCTCCAGCGCATGCAGACGCAGACCGGCCGGCGTGCGCTCAGCAAGCGCCAGCCAGATCGAATCCTTGCCGGTCTTGGGTTTCGTCTCCGAACTCCAGTCGACCATCAGGTAAGCGTCAAAGAGAGGCACGCGCCGGGGTCTCCTACTTCAACGTCTTGGGACCAAGCGGATGGTCGGCATGGGGGTAGGGATGATGACCGTGGCCATCGGCATGGTCGCGGCCGTGCCCGTGATCATGGCTGTGCCCGTGGGCATGGTCATGGGCGTGCTCGTGATCATGATCGTGGCTGTGTCCCTCACCGGTGCCAATACCCTCGACATGGTGATGATGGCTTTCCTGCTTCAGGCCGACTTCCGCCTCGAAACCCAGCACCTGGTCGCGGTACTTGCAGGCCTGGCAGTTCATGTTTCCCGTGCCTTCGAGAATCTCGTGCACCCGGTCGACAAAGGTATCGACCACCAGAGGATGATCGTTGAGGTAACCCGCCTTGACGAACTGGATGTCGGGATGCTGTGCGGCCACTTCGTCGGTAGCATCATAGATCCGGCGCACCAGAATCCCGGTGAACAGGAAGTACGGAAACACCAGCACACGCTTGAAGCCAAGCTTGACGACATGCTCCAGGGCAGGCTTGACCAGCGGGAACGTCACACCGGAATAGGCCGTTTCGCCCCAGCCGAAGCCCAGGCCTTCCCACAACATGCGCGAGACCTTGGCGACGTTGGAGTTTGCGTCGGGATCCGATGCACCGCGCCCCACGGTCACCAGCAGGGTCTCGTGGGGAGGCACCACACCATGTTCGGCATCGGCCGCCGCCATGGCTTCCTTCACCCGTTCACCGGCCGCGCGCACCATGCGGGTATCGATGCCCAGATCCCTGCCGAACTTGATCTCGACTCCGTTTTGCGCGGCATAGGTGTTGAGAACGCTCGGCACGTCGTTCTTCACGTGGCCTGCCGCAAACAGCATGCCTGGCACGGCCAGGATCTGTGTCGCACCACCGTCACGCAGCTTGTCGAGGCCGTCACGGATGATCGGCGTGGCAAATTCCAGGAAGCCGTACTCCATGGGCCAGTCGAACCGGCCCTTGAGGGTTTCGGCGATGGCACCGAACTCGGTGATCGCACCTTCGTCGCGGCTTCCGTGGCCACACAACATGACGGCGAGTTTGCTCATTGTTCTTGTCCTTCTTGATGGGTCATGGGTTCGTGATTGACGCTCGGGTGGCGCGGCCCCACCTTCTGCGCATGCTTTTCGATATTGCTCCTGCGGTCGTCCTGGCCGCCGCCCTGATTCTGGACGGGCTGATCGGTGATCCACGCTGGCTCTGGGCGCGGATTCCCCATCCAGTTGCCATCTTGGGAGCGTGTATCGGCTGGGCGGATCGGCGCGCGAACCAGCGCGACCAGGCCAACCGGCGCTGGCGTGGCGTCGTGCTGCTGATCGTGATGGTCGCCGGGGCTGGCGCCTTTGGTTCGCTGGTGACCTGGCTGACCCAGGCGACGACCTGGGGCTGGCTTCTGGAAGCTGCCCTGGTGTTTTCGCTGGTTGCCCAGCGCGACCTCTTCGATCACGTCAAGCGGGTTGCCGTCGCCCTGCGTCAGGATGGCATCGAAGGCGGGCGACGCGCGGTTTCCATGATCGTGGGGCGCGACCCCGATGCGCTGGACGAACACGGCATCTGCCGCGCGGCAATCGAAAGCTGCGCCGAGAACTTCGCTGACGGCGTCGTCGCGCCGATCTTCTGGTATCTGGTCGCTGGTTTCCCGGGCCTGCTGATCTACAAGACCGTCAATACCCTCGACAGCATGATTGGCCACAAGACGGAACGTTACCTTGCCTTCGGCTGGGCTTCGGCGCGTTTCGACGATCTGCTCAATCTGATTCCGGCGCGTCTGAGCGGGCTGGTCGTCACCGCCGCTGCGCTCGCCATGAATGGTGCGGATGCCAAGGGTGCCTTGCAGGCGATGCTGCGCGATGCGCGCAACCACAAATCGCCCAATGCCGGCTGGCCTGAAGCTGCCTTTGCCGGCGCGCTTGGCATCGCCATTGCCGGCCCGCGCAGCTACCACGGCGAGATGATCACCGACGCCTGGATGGGCAACGGACGCGCCCGCTGCACGCCGCGTGATATCGAAAACACGCTGAAGCTTTATGTCATCGCCTGTGTGATCTGGGGCGTGTTTTCGGTCCTGGCCCTGAACTGGGCTGGCTGATATCTCGGTGTCACCCCGGACAAGCAGCCAACGGCTGCGCTGACCCGAGGCCTCGAGAGTTCGGCACCACCCTGTCGAGGCCCCGGCTCTCCCTGCGGTCGGCCGGGATGACACGCAGTAGAATTCAAGTGCATCAACGTTCACGGGCAATCTCCAGGAAACGATCGACCGCGAAACAGATTTCCAGGCCCTCGGCAATTTCGTCGAGGGCGCGTTCGATCTCGGCCTCGAAGGCAAGGCCGCTGGACTGACGCTGCCGCAGGCGCGAGAGAAAGCGGTGGCGGAAATCATCGGCGGCAAAGATGCCGTGGAGGTAACTCCCCATGACTCGGCCATCGGCACTGACCGCGCCATCGGGGCCACCGGGCAGGTCAATCATCGCACGTTCACGATCCGGCCCCTGGGTCACACCGATATGCATTTCATAGCCGGCAACATCAGCACCCGTCGCCCGATCCGTTCCGCTGACCGAAACCAGCGACTTGTCGCCCGCCAACGTGGTCGCCACGTCCAAAAGACCCAACCCCGGTTCGGTGCCGGCAGGTCCTTCGATGCCATCAGGGTCGGCGACTTCCCTGCCCAGCATCTGGTATCCGCCACACAGACCAAGGACCCAACCGCCACGACGCACATGGGCGGCAAGATCGATATCCCAGCCATTGGCTTTCACGGCACGCAGGTCTCCCATGGTGCTCTTGCTGCCGGGAAGCACGATCAGATCAGCATTGCCGGGCAACGGGTCGCCCGGAGAAACCAGGGTGACGGAAACATCGGGCTCAGCCACCAGGGGATCGAGGTCATCGAAGTTGGAAATGCGGTCAAACCGCGGCACCGCGATACGGATCGCGCCGTCACCGCCTCCCCCCATGGCAGCATGGCTGTCCAGCGCGACAGCGTCTTCGGCAGGCAGACGCCGCGCTGCAGCCATGTGCGGCACAACGCCGAGGCAGTCGAGGCCGGTGCGATCTTTGAGAATGTCGATGGCACTGTCGAACAGCGAAACATCGCCACGAAACTTGTTGATGGCATAGGCGCAGACACGCGCGCGCTCTGCTTCCTCCAGCAGCGCCATGGTCCCGACGATGCTGGCGATGACGCCGCCACGATCGATGTCACCGACCAGAACAACCGGCAGATCGGCCGCTTCAGCAAACCCCATATTGGCGATGTCGCCCGACCGCAGATTGACCTCTGCCGGGGACCCCGCACCCTCCACGATGACGAGATCGGCCTCCTTTGAAAGCAGCTCGAAACTCTCCAGAACCTTTGCCAGAAGCTGGGGCTTGAGCTTGTGATAATCGCGCGCCTGGGACTGGCCGAACACCTTGCCCTGGACGACAACCTGGGCGCCCTTCTCCGATTGGGGCTTCAGCAGCACCGGGTTCATATGAACGCTGGGCACCACATGACAGGCACGGGCCTGCAGCATCTGTGCACGCCCGATCTCGCCGCCGTCGGAGGTGACACCGGCATTGTTCGACATGTTCTGGGGCTTGAACGGGCGCACCTTCAGCCCCCGCCGCGTACACGCGCGCGCCAGACCGGCCACCAGCAAAGACTTGCCGACGTCCGAACCCGTACCCTGAAGCATGATCGCGGGTGCTGCCATCGGCTCAGATCACGCTTTCCAGCAGTTCCCGCAAGCCGTCTGCCCGGGCGTTCCAGACGGCATCGCCCTGCAGGATTTCACGGGTCGTGACGGGCTCGCCGTAATAGCTGTGGTTGGCATCCTCATCGGGAATCAGGATCGCACCCTCTACGGAGATCCCGGCGAACAGTCCTTCGCTGGTACCATAGGCATAGATGTCCTCGTTGAACTCGGTCGAGGTCGTCGCCGCCTTGGCTGCGGCACCCACCGGGCCCGCGGCAACCGAAGCATCCGCACCGACTTCGATCTTGTCCGAGAGCATGGCTTCCATACCGGCCTGGGTCATGATCACCAGCACCAGCTGGGTTTCGGCAGCACCGATCTGCAGACCGATGCTGGCCGACGCCATATCCATGAAGGCAGGATGGCTCCAAGCGCCGCTGCTGGGGTCACGCGCCAGAATGACGGCGCGTCCTGCTTCTCCACCGATGATGAAGCCTGCCTTGAAGAGCTGCGGGACGATCACCACACCGTGCGCGCGCGCCAGAAGGCCATGCAGGTTGGAGAAATCGGGATCAGCCAGAAGTTCGGCAACCGTGACATGCGCATCCTCGACCACAGCCTGCTCACCATCAGCAAAGGCGGGACCCGAGGGAGCCTGCCAGAGGACAACAACCAGAAGTGCGATCACCCCATGCGCGGCTTTCATGATCAGAACTCCACGCCGATCTGGCCGCGCACGCCCTCACGGAACGGGTGCTTGATCAGCGTCATTTCGGTCACGAGATCGGCGAACTCGATGAGCTCGGGCTTGGCATTGCGTCCCGTGATCACGACATGCAGATCCGCCCGTTTGGTCGACAAGGTGTCGAGTACATCGTCGAGATCGACATAATCGTAGCGCAGCGCGATGTTGAGTTCGTCCAGGATCACCATGTGGATCTCGGGATCGGCCATCAGCGCCTTGGACTCTTCCCAGGCAGCCGTCGCCGCAGCGATGTCGCGCTCACGGTCCTGGGTTTCCCAGGTGAACCCTTCGCCCATGATCTTGTGGGTGACCTGATCGGGGAACTTGGCAAACAGCTTGGTCTCACCGGTCTCACTGCGGCCCTTGATGAACTGGACGACACCGATCTTGAAACCGTGGCCGATGCAGCGCAGCGCCATGCCCCAGGCGGCCGAGGATTTACCCTTGCCCTTGCCCGTATGCACGATGATGAGACCGCGCTCTTCGGTCTTGGCCGCCATCATCTTGTCGCGCGCGGCCTTGCGCTTTTTCATCTTCTCGCGGTGGCGCTCGTTCACCTCGACCGGTGCGTCATTTTCGTTCTCGCTCATGCCACCTTCTCCTCGTTTGGTTCTCTTCGAATCAGCTGTTCCAGCAAGGGCGCTGTGCTGTTGCGCCTGGGATTCCACAAACCCCGCGCCTGCGCCTCTGCCAGGCGGGCAGCAATGTCCTGTAAGGCATGCGGGTTGCTCTCTTCCAGGAACGCCCGGACTTCCGGGTCGCCCAGATAGGCATCGAACACCGCATCGAAATGATGGTTGGCCACACACCGTGCCGAGGCGGCAAAGCCGAACAGGTAATCGACCGTGGCCGCCATCTCGAACGCGCCTTTGTAGCCGTGGCGCATGACACCGGCGATCCACTTGGGGTTCACCACACGCGCACGCACGACCCGGGCAATCTCTTCGGTCAGCGTGCGCACGGTCGGGTTGTCGGGGCGGGAATGATCGTTGTGATAGACCGCCGGCTGCTTGCCTGACGCCTTCCTGACCGCTGCCGTGATGCCGCCCTCGAACTGGTAATAGTCATCTGAGTCGAGCAGGTCGTGTTCGCGGTTGTCCTGGTTGTGGACCACCGCGTCGATCTTGGAGAGACGGGTCTCGAACAGGTCATGGGCAGCCCTGCCTTCGGTGCCTGCGCCATAGGCATACCCGCTCCAGGCGACATAGGCCCGGCCCAGATCATCGGCATGATCCCAGCCGCCTTCATCGATCAGGGCCTGCAGGCCCGCGCCATAGGCGCCGGGTTTGGAGCCGAAGACACGGGTGGCGGCACGTCGGGCGGCCTCTGCACTGTCCTCACCCGCATCGGCGGCGCGCGCAGCCTCACCACGCACCCGCGCGGCCAGCGGATTTATGGCGTCATCTTCATCCAGCGCCGCCACGGCGCGTGTCGCGCTGTCGACGAGATCGATCAGGCCGGGGAAGGCGTCACGGAAGAAGCCGGAAACCCGAAGCGTCACATCAACCCGGGGACGCCCCAGCACACCCGAAGGCATGACTTCAAAACCGGTGACCCGTCCGCTGCGTGGCTCCCAGGTCGGCTGCACACCCATCAGGGCGAGCGCCTGGGCTATGTCGTCACCGCCGGTGCGCATGTTCGCCGTGCCCCAGGCCGACAGAGCCACGGCCTTGGGCCAGTCGCCATGGTCCTGGGCATGACGCTCCACCAGACGGCTGGCCGAGGTCCATCCAAGGCGCCAGGCCGCTGGTGTCGGGACCGAACGGGTATCGACGGAATAGAAGTTGCGGCCGGTGGGCAACACATCGGGCCTGCCACGCGACGGCGCACCGGAGGGGCCGGGTTCGAGAAAGCGTCCATCGAGGCCGGTGAGCAGCCCGGCAAGTTCATGTGCACCACAGGCCGACACGGCGGGACGCAGATGGCCTGAGACCGCATCCAGAACAGCCTGCGTCGCCGTCCAGCCGGGGTCACAGTCGAGCGAACCGTCCATCAACGCGCTGGCCAGCAGCTCGATCCGCTCGACCGTATCGCCCGCCGTGCGCCAGGGATCGTCCGACAGACCGGCCAGAACGTCTGGGCGCGCACCTGTCCAGGGCTTGGCCATCTCGGCATCAAGCGGATCGACATCGAGGCCCAGATCGGCAGCAAGGGCACGCGTGATCGAGGCATCGCCACCGGAACCGTCACCGCGCGGCACCCGCGTCAGGGCAACCAGCAGGGAGGTTTCCAGCCCACGCACCGGCGCCTCACCGAAGACATGCAGACCGTCGCGGATCTGCATCTCCTTGAGCTCGCACAGGTAGCCGTCGAGCTTTGAGAGTTTCTCGTTCTCGTCATCACCGGCGCCGATGCCGCAATCCTGATCAAGACCGGTGCTGGCACAGAGTTCCAGAATGTCGCGCGAAAGGATCGGCAGACGGCGCGGATCGGTGTGGCTGGCTTCAAAGTACTCATCGACCAGGGCTTCGAGATCCCGCAGGTCACCATAGGTTTCGGCACGCGCCAGGGGCGGGGTCAGATGATCCACGATCACCGCAGCCGTGCGCCGCTTGGCCTGTGTGCCTTCGCCGGGATCGTTCACGATGAAGGGATAGAGATGGGGCAGCGGGGCAAAGGCGACTTCAGGGAAACAGGCCTCCGAAAGGGCCAGAGCCTTGCCCGGCAGCCATTCGAGATTGCCGTGCTTGCCCAGATGGACAAGCGCATGGCTGCCGAAATCCCTTTGGAGCCACATGTAGAAGGCAAGGTAGCCGTGCGGCGGCACCAGATCGGGGTCGTGATAGGTCGCCTTGGGATCGATGTTGTAGCCGCGGGCGGGCTGGACACCGATCGCGACGTTTCCCCAGCGGTGGACAGCAAGCTGAAACGCACCCTCGGCCACATGCGGGTCCGTCTCGGGCGCGCCCCAGCGCTCGGTCATGGCCTCGCGCACGGCCTCAGGCAGCGCGGCAAAACGTTCGTGATAGAGATCCAGGGACAACGTCACGTCAGAGCGCTTCCAGGCACGCTGTGTCAGATCGTTGGTCGGGCCTGCCAGCAGCGTGGCAATCAGGTCCGTACCATTCTTCGGTACGCCGGAGACATCGTATCCCGCAGAATCCAGAGTATGGAGGATCCGGGCCGCCGAAGCCGGGGTATCAAGCCCCACACCGTTCCCGATCCGCGCATCCTTGTTGGGATAGTTGGCCATCACCAGCGCAACACGCCGCTCCGATACCGCCGTGTTGCGGAGCCGCGCCCAGGCTGCCGCCAGCCTGGCAGTCCACATGACCCGATCCGCCACCGGCTCATGCCGCACCACGTTGGTCTGGGTGCGTTCGTCCCACTTACGTGCCGACTTGAAGGAAATCGCGCGGGTCAGAATGCGCCCGTCGACTTCGGGCAGAGCGACGTTCATGGCGATGTCGCGCGGCGCCATGCCACGCATCCCCTCGTTCCAGGCATCGTGCGTACCGCCCGACAGAACGGCCTGCAGGATCGGGCAATCCGCACCATCGAACGGCGTGGGTCCACGCTCGGCACCGGGGCTCGCCAGGGCAAAACCGGTGCAGTTGACGATGACCGCGGGTCCATGGAGACCCAGCGCCTCCTCGACAAAGGCGGCGCCGGCCTGTTCCTTCAGACTCTGGCTGTAGAGCGGCAGCGCATTGAGGCCCTGTTCATCAAGGGCTGCGACCAGGGCATCAATCGGCGCGACATCACTGGCCTGGACCAGCGCACGATAGAACACAATGGCTGCAACGGGACGATCCGGCTTCCACAGTGTCGCAATCTCGTCCAGCGCCACATCGCCGCGGCCCGGCCAGTAACACCCGGCCCTGGGCAGGGTTTCAGGCAGATCGGCTTCGTCCGGCCGACCGGCAAGACAGGCGGCGTGCCGCAGGAAGTTTCCGGCGTTTCTCGCCCCACCGTGGATCAGATAGGCCCAGAGACGATCATAGTCGTCATCCCCGACCGTCGAGAGACGCCGCAGTTCGCCGTCTTCCTTGTCATCACCGGGCAGAAGCGCCAGGTGAACGCCGTTCGCACGGGCCGCGGCAGCGACTTCATCGGTCCCGTAACGCCAATAGGCCGCGCCACCCAGCAGACGCACCACCACGACCCGTGCCGTCGCGACCATCGCCTCGACATAGGTATCGACCGAAAGGTTATGTGACAGCGCCATGGTGCTGGCCAGGCGCAGGCTCGGCGCATCCTCGCCCTGAAGCGCAGCAGCATCCGACAACAGGGCAAGTTCCGTATCGGCAGCAGATAGCACAACGATCTCACCGGGCGTCTGGCCCAGATCGATCGCTTCGGTCCCGTCACTGACGGTGCCGGGCTGTGCTGCCAGAAGATGCATCAGAGGATCCGTGCATCCATGGCACTGGCAATCGCAGCGGCATCAAGGCCCTTCAGGCCGATCACCACCAGCTCGCTGCGCCGGGTTTCTCCCTCGCGCCAGGGACGGTCGAAGTATCGGTCGAACCGCCCGCCCACACCCTGAACGACATGGCGCATGGGTTTGCCTGGCACTTCCAGGAAACCCTTCACGCGCAGCACATCATGCTCGGTCACCATGGCCTTGAGTTTGGCCTCCAGCGCATCGGGGTCGTCCACGGCGTCAAAGGCCAGGGTGAACGTATCGAAGTCATCGTGGTCATGGTCACCGTCGACCCCGTCATGGTGCGAAGGTCGGGCATCGAGATCATCCTCTGCCGCGGCACCAATGCCCAGCAGGGCCAGAGGATCAACCTTGCCGCCGGAGGCGAGTACGACCTTGGTCGCGTCCCGCTTGTTGGCATCCACGATGCCGCGCGCCTTGGCCATGGTCGCATCATCCATCAGATCGGACTTGTTGAGCACGATCATGTCGGCGGCCAGAACCTGCTCTTCGAAGACCTCTTCAAGCGGGTTCTCATGGTCGAGATTGGGGTCTTCCTCGCGCTGTGCCGCGACCGCGTCGGGATCATCGGCGAACCGTCCGTCGGCAACCGCACGGCCGTCGATCACTGCGACCACGCCATCAACCGTGACGCGGGTTTTCACTTCCGGCCAGTTGAAGGCCTTGATCAGCGGCTTGGGCAGGGCCAGGCCGGAGGTCTCGATGATGATGTTCTCGGGCGGATCCTCGCGGTCGATCAGGGCCTGGATCGTGGGCAGGAAATCATCCGCCACGGTGCAGCAGATGCAGCCATTGGCCAGCTCCACGATGTCCTCGTCCTTGCAATCCTCGTAACCACAGCCCTGGATCAGCTCACGGTCCACGCCCAGATCACCGAATTCGTTGATGATGAAGGCAAACCGGCGGCCACCGGCGTTTTCAATCAGACTGCGGATCAGGGTTGTCTTGCCCGCGCCCAGAAAGCCGGTCACCACCGTTGCGGGAATCTTGGAAGCCATGCTCATCGTTTATCCTTCAGGGTTTGAGGCAGGCCGGCGGTAACAAAAACCACGCGGCCGGCCACCGCAGCGATCTGTTGATGAAGACGTCCGGCCTCGTCGCGGAAACGACGGGCCAGCGCGTTGTCTGGAACGATGCCCTGGCCAACCTCGTTAGAGACCAGAACCACCGGCCCTGCAACACCAGCGAGAACACGCACCAGACGTTCGAATTCGGCAGGGAGATCACGTTCTGCGCCCAGCAGATTGGCGAGCCAGAGGGTCAGGCAGTCGACCAGAATCGCCCGTTTGGGGTCCGATTCCGCCGCCAGCACGTCGGCAAGCGCCAGGGGCTCCTCGATGGTCGTCCATTCGGGACCACGGCGTTCGCGATGGCGCGCGATACGCACTTCCATTTCGTTGTCGAAGGCTTCGCTGGTCGCGAGGTAGAGACAGTCCAGGCCGTGCGCCAGAACCTCGGCCTCGGCAAAGCTGCTCTTGCCCGAACGGGCGCCACCCAGCACCAGACTCACGAACGGATTTCCGCCTGTGGTCCTGTCGGGCTGCGCTCCGGGCGCATCTTGGGCATCTCTCACGGACATCCGACCTCCCTCCGAGGCGCGCGTGGTCCAGGGCGGAACGGGGGAGGTTTCCTGGCTTCGGCTCGACGATCCCATGAAGCCCCTTCCCGGCTTTGCCCTCTTTTGGGGCTTTGCCAGTGGGTCAACGCTTCGGATCTCACCGTTACAGTTGCGGGGGCAGCACCGGCATCACACCGGCTTCCCTCGTCTCGTTCCTACTTCCAGCGTTCTTAGCAGAGAGTCGCGAGCGCCGCTACGCGCGAAACTACTCCTTCGGCGGCATATGCGGCTGGCGGTTCATATAGGTGACGCGCCAGCTCTCGGCATGGCCGTCATCACCGTCGAAATGGTCGATCCGGGTGACCGAGATGTTGTCGGTCTGGAATCGCAGGCCGGTCTCGGGATCAAGATCGAGCGCCAGGGCCAGTGCCGCGCGAATCGTGCCGCCATGGGCAACCGCAACGATGTCGCGTCCTGCCCATTCGGCCGTCAGCCGGTGAATCACGCGGGTGACACGCACACACAGATCGGCAAAGCTCTCCCCATTGGGCGCCGGCATGGTCGCGGGTGCCAGCCAGAAGCGGCGTGCCGTCGGCAGGGCATAGATCTCGTCATAGGTCATGCCGTGCCAGTCGCCGAAATCCTGTTCGCCCAGACCCGGCTCCTCGGCCGGATCGATGTTGCGTCCGCCGGCCGCAGCAATGGCGGCAGCCGTCTGCTTGGTGCGCCTGAGGTGACTTGTCACCCAGTGCGCATCCTCGGGCAGAATGGCGTGGAGTGCCTGATAGGCCGGAAGGTTGTCGGTGTCGCAATTGGGGTCGGTCGAGCCATAGACCCGACCGTTGGTTTCGGTCACCGGTGCATGGCGCACCCACCACCATCGTGTCTGGGTCATGATTGGTTCCTTGTTTCCTCTGTAAGCTGCGTGATACAGCGACTCAATATGCGGCCACCACCGCAGCAAGAACGCCGATTTCTGCGACAATCTGGATCGCACCCAACACATCTCCGGTCTGACCGCCAAACGCCCGCCGGGCGACCAGGGCCATCAGTGCTGCGGCAACGCCTGCAAATACAAGGGCCGGGATCCATACCCAGGGAAACAGCATGGCGATCGTGATGGCAACGCCGATCACCAGCGCGACCAAGGCTTCGGCAAAGTCCGGCGTGCCGGCACGTGCGCCCAGGCCATCCTGTCGGGCGGGCGGCATCATGCGCATGGCAATCACGATCAGGCCGCGCGACAACGCGCCCGCGGCGACCAGTGCCAGAAGCGCCAGACCGGGCTCGCCGATGGCGGCCAGGGCACCAATCCGCGCACTCAACGCGAGCACCAGCGCAATGACACCAAACGCACCTATCCTGCTGTCCCGCATGGCCTCCAGCCTGCGGTCGCGTTCAGCGTGAACGCCCAGTCCGTCGGCAACGTCGGCCAGACCGTCATCATGCAGCGCGCCTGTCACAACCATCACTACCAGCAGGGCAAGCACAGCCGAAAGCCAGGGGCCAAGTCCAATCCAATGGGCAACCAGATAAGCCAGGCCACCAATCAGCCCGACCACCGCGCCAATCAGGGGAAAGACCGGCGTGGCGCGCGCCAGAGGCACGTCGTCGGTCTGCCCCACGGGGATGCGCGTCAGGAACGACGCTGCAATGCGCAGACTCTCGATCCAGTCTGGTTTCGTGAGGTTATCCTGAGCCATGACCGGGTTATCGACCGGCTTCGCCATGGGGTCAAGCTGGCCTGATCCATCTGCATCCACACTCGAATTTGTCTCCTTCCACCGGCTTCCTGACGCCGATGGACATGGCAACCCAAGCGTTCATGGCATAGCGTCACCTGCCCGACAGACAAGGTCCGACGCCATGCAGATCACCCACTTTGCCGACATCCGCGACCTGGTTGCCGACATGCCCCAGGCCGACGTTGATGCAATCCACGCCGCACAAGCCAGGGATGCACAGCTCACCAAGCCACCGGGATCCCTTGGCAAGCTCGAGCAACTGGCGATCTGGCTGTCGGCCTGGCAGGGCGGGCATCCCCCACGTGCCGACAAGCTCGCGTTCTATGTCTTTGCCGGGAATCACGGCGTCACGGCACAGGGCATCTCGGCCTTCCCGGCCGAAGTCACCCATCAGATGGTTGCCAACTTCGAGTCAGGCGGCGCGGCGATCAATCAGCTTGCCCGGCTGGCCGATGCCGATCTCCATGTGATCCCGCTCGCGCTGGACCAGCCGACAGCCGATTTCACCACCGAGCCCGCCATGAGCGAGGCCGAAACCTGCGAGGCCTTTGCGGTCGGATATCAGGCCATC
Source organism: uncultured Alphaproteobacteria bacterium (assembly GCA_938048755.1). Classification (GTDB taxonomy): domain Bacteria; phylum Pseudomonadota; class Alphaproteobacteria; order SP197; family SP197; genus SP197. The sequence goes on along the minus strand of CALIUG010000072.1, from coordinate 42,323 downwards.
AACAAGTCCGACCTCGCCTGCATCGGCGAGATGGGGATCGGCAACACGACCGTCGCCGCGGCCCTTGCCGCAGCGCTCTATGGTGGCACGGGGGAGGACTGGGCGGGACCGGGCACAGGTCTCGATATCGAAGGCATCAACCGCAAGGCCGAAGTCATTGACCGCGCCCTGGCGCTCCACCGCGAACATCTGAGCGACCCCCTGGAGGTTCTGGCACGCCTTGGCGGACGCGAGATTGCCGCCATGGCCGGTGCCATTCTGGCCTGCCGCATGAAGCGCGTTCCCGTGTTGCTGGACGGCTACGTGAACTGCGCGGCCGCGGCTGTGCTCTCCTGCATGGACCCCGGCGCGCTCGACCATTGCCATGCCGGCCATCGCAGCGCCGAACCTGCGGCGGGGAGATTGCTGGGCAAGATGGACTTCGACCGTGGTCTCGAACCCCTGTTCGATCTCGACATGCGTCTGGGCGAAGCTTCCGGTGCGGCGACCGCCGCCCTGCTGATCAAGGCCGCTGTGGCAACCCATACCGGCATGGCGACCTTTGCCGAAGCTGGTGTCGCAGACAAGGAAGGCTGAGCGAAGTGGGCGCGGACGAACGCCGTGCCATCGGCCTGGCGCGCGGCATTGCCCGCCACTTCGAGGATGCCGGTCAGGCAAGCCTCGCAGAGTTCACGGTCAAGAACGGGAGGCGCGCCGATGTCATCGCGCTGGACCAGAAAGGCCGCTTCACGATTGTCGAGATCAAGACCTCACTGGCCGACTTCCGGTCCGACACCAAGTGGCCGGAATACCTGGAATTCTGTGACTTCTACTTCTTTGCCGTGCCGGAAGATTTTCCCCAGGAGGTCCTGCCCGAGGACCATGGCCTGATCGTGGCCGATCGGTTCGATGCCACGATCCTGCGCCCATCCGCGGAAGCGCCCATGAACACCGCTCGCCGGAAAGCCCAGACCCTGCGTTTTGCCCTGCTGGCTGCCCGGCGCCTGCGGGAGTGGACGGATCCTGCGGTCTGAAGGGATTGCGCTGGGTCAAAGCAGCAACGCGGTCACGCGGCGATCATGGGGCATGAAAACGAGCGATTCGCCTTCCAACGTCTTGCGACGCCGCCTGGGTGTCATCAGCCTGACGCTTTACGGCGTCGGCGTCACCGTGGGTGCGGGCATCTACGTTCTGGTTGGCAAGGTCGCCGGTCATGCCGGACCTCTGGCTCCCCTGGCCTTTCTCACCGCGGCACTGGTTGCCGGCATGTCGGCCATGTCCTTTGCCGAACTCTCGGCGCGTTTTCCGCGCAGTGCCGGCGAAGCGATCTATGTGCGCGAGGGATTCGGCAGCGCCAGCTTTGCCCTGGTCGTGGGGTTCATGGTCGCGGTCGCCGGGCTTGTATCCGCAGGTGCCGTGGTGGTCGGATCCTCGGGCTACATCGCCTCGCTCATCGCACTTCCGCCATGGTTCATCGCAGTGTTCCTGATCGTTCTGCTGACTGCGCTCGCCATCTGGGGTATCGCCGAATCGGTGACCATCATCGCTGTCGTGACGCTGGTCGAACTTGCCGGTCTGCTGGTCATACTGATCGTCGCCACCCCCGTAGCCGTGATCGAGAGTGCGCCCGTAACCGAGATGGCGGTGACCGGCAGCGGCTTCATGGGTGCCGTGGTCATCGCCTTTTTTGCCTTCATCGGCTTTGAAGACATGGTCAATGTCGCCGAGGAGGTGCGCGAACCCGAACGCACCATGCCGCGCGCCATTGTGGCGACCCTCCTTTTGACCACCGTGCTCTATGTCGCCCTTGCCTGGGTCTCCGCTGCCGTCACCGGGGTCGAGGATCTTGCAGCAAGCGAGGCACCCCTGGCTCTGGTCTTCGAAAGGGCAACGGGCTGGTCCTCGGCACCCTTTGCCGTGGTCGCAGCCTTCGCGACCATCAACGGTGCACTGGTGCTGATCATCATGGGCTCGCGGGTCCTGTACGGTCTGGCGTCCCAGCGTTCGCTTCCCCGATTCCTGGGCCATGTCTGGTCGGTGACGGGAACGCCCGTGCCGGCCACCCTGGCTGCGGCTGGGTTCGTGCTGACCTGCGCCCTTGCCATGCCGATCGGTATCCTTGCCCAACTGGGTGCGGTCCTCACGCTGACGACCTTCGCCACCGTCAACATCGCGCTCATCGCCATCAAACGTCGCGCTGACCTTCCTGCTCCCCGCTTCACGGTGCCGGGCTGGTGGCCCTGGGTCGCCGCACTCTTCAGCATCGCAGTGCTCGCTGGTGAAGGCGCGCGCCTGTTGGGTTGAGATTGCGCTGCAGCGCCTGCAGGCGTTTAATCACGACGTGATCCCTTGGAGAGCTACCGATGAATATGCCCGAAGGTTACGGCACCCGCCTGTCACGCACGCTGACCATGAGCCCGGACCCTGCGATCTACACCAGCCAGGAGACCTGGCAGGCCGACCGCAGGCAGGTCTTTGCGGCCAGCTGGCAGTATGTCGGCGATGCCCGCAGCCTTGTTCGCACGGGCGATCATCTGGCGGCGAGTTTCGCAGGCTACCGTGTTCTGGTGGTGCGCCAGAGCGATGGCAGCCTGAAGGGTTTCCACAACATCTGCCGCCATCGCGCTGCACCGATCATCGAAGCCGACGGGTATGCACGCTCCGCCGTGCTGACCTGCCCATACCATCGCTGGGCCTATGGGCTGGACGGCGGACTGCGCACGACACCGGAATTCGGCGAAGTTGCGGGCTTCCGCTGCGAAGATCACGGCCTGTTGCCGGTCCATGTCCAGGACTGGCGCGGCCATGTCTTCGTGCATCTGGGCGAAGACCCCGAACCGCTGGAAGACGCACTGACCGATCTGCCCGGCCTGATCGGCGAGAGGCCGCTGGAGCGCTGCGATCTCTATGATTCCTGGTATGTCGATTTTGACGCCAACTGGAAGGTCTACCTGGAGAACTATGTCGAGGGTTATCACGTGCCCTCGGTCCATCCCGCTTTCGATGCCGAACTGGAAACAGGCACCTTCGTGACCCGCGCCCATACCAACACCGTCACCATGCGTGCGACCGCCAAGGCCGGCGGACTCTACGAAGGCCTGTGGACCTGGACCTGGCCTGCCTTCACGCTGGTCACGTTCCCCGGCGGGTATGACGTCTCGCGCATCTGTCCGCTCTCGCCTGAAAAGACCCGCGTCCATTTTGACATCTTCGTCGATCCGGACGCCGGGCTCAGCGAGGAACAGAAGGCCGCGACATCAGAAGGCGTGAAGGACCTGGTAAGCGAGGACATGGCGATCAGCGAAGCCGTGCACGCCAACCTCGCCAGCGGCGTCTTCCCCGGCGGCCCGCTCAGCCCGCGCCACGAGGAAGGTGTCGCCCTGCTCCACGACATGCTGCGCAAGGCCGGTGTGGCCTGAACCTGGCGGCTGCATCAACCACGTCAGGTCGCCGTAACAAAACCTCGTATTTTTTCGGCAACCACATGCGGGATTTCGGTCAGGATGCCGTTCTTGAATCCTTCGAGCACAATCAGCTTCGATCCCGCGACCCGCTCGTGCATCAGGCGGGCGGTGCCGGCATCGCAGCCCACGGCAAACTCGCCGGTGAGAATGAGCACGGGCAGTTCGAGAGATTCGAGCCACGGCCCAATTTCGCTCGCGGCCGTGAGCTCCATGCTTTTGAGAACGGTTTTCTCATCAAGCATCATGATCTCGCCCAGCCTGCGCTCATGAGCATCTGGATGTTTTGAGGAGAATTCCTCGCGATACCAGGTCGATGCCATATCCTGTAATGCAGGCACCAGACCTTCCCGGCGCACCTTTTCGACCAGCGCTGCTGATCCTTCCATCGCTTGCGTTGTCCGGAAGGCCGGTGTCGCCAGAAGTGAAAGGCTGCGCACGCGTTCGGGAAACTGCCGGGCATAGGCGGTCGTGATGATGCCGCCCAGCGAATGCGCAACAAGATCGATCCGTTCAAGCTCCAGCCTGCTTCTCAACCGTTCGAGATCGGCAACGAGATCATCGAGTTCGAAACGCTCATCGGGCAGCGGTGTGGCCCCATGGCCCCTGAGATCATAGGAGATGCAGCGGAAATCATCCCTGAGCGGTGCAACCACACCGTTCCAGACCGCATGGGTGGAAACGTTCCCGTGGACAAAGACAAGCGGCCTGCCCTGTCCTTCATCAAACGTGACGCAGTCGATACCTTCGTTCATCACAACTCCCAGAGATAACCCGAACACGTCCGGCTGAGCTAACCCCAGGCCTCCTGCATCTCCTCCTTATGGAGGGCAAGCCAGAGCACGGGGATGACGGTGTTGGCGGCGACGATGCGGCCGTCTTCGACCATGGCGAGTACTTCGTCGAAGGCAACGACATGGACCTGGATGTCTTCATGTTCGTCAGCAAGGCCGTGCAGGCCGCCTGCCTTTGTGCTGTCGGCCTGGCCGATAAAGACGTGGAGTTCTTCGGTGACCGCCCCGGGACTGGGCAGGAAGCGCGGCAGGCGTTTCAGATCGCCCAGTTCCAGACCGGCCTCTTCCAGGGCTTCGCGGCGTGCGACCTCTTCGGGCACTTCGCCCGGCTTGGTCGCACCGGCAACCGCCTCCATCAGCCAGGGCGGATCGGTGGTCGGCGCGGCGGCAACACGGAACTGTTCGACCAGCACCACGGCATCGGCCTTGGCGTCATAGGGCAGGACGGAAACGGCATGGCCGCGGTCGAACACCTCGAGACCGTGTTCGTCCAACCAGGTTCCGTCGTGGCGCCTGTAGCGGACATGCCAGCGGTCGGCGCGAAAGTAGCCGTCGTAGAGTTCTTCCTTTCGCAGCACCTCGTAACGTTTGTCACTCACACAAGCATCCCTTCGGCGTTCAGGCCGTTGCGTCGATCACGGGGCCCAGGCGGCGCGCAGCATACTTGGCAAGATCGAGGATCGTGCCTTCCAGAGGTGGCGGCGCGATGGGACCAGGCGCGTGGTGCGCCGACTGGTAACCCATCATCATGGGTTCCAGCACCGAGCGGTCCTCCTCCATGGTTTGATGGAACAGCTCAACCGCGCGGTCGACCACCGATTGCGGCCAGTCATCACCCCAGAACAGGATGCCTGCCTTGTAACGCACCTTGTCGGTGCCTTCGGGCTGGATGCAGAGATAGGAGCTGTAATCGGCCGCAAGCCCGATGCCATTGCCGGGATGGATCATGGCCATGATGCAGGTATTGGACTGGTGTTTCGTGAGACTGGGATCGCCCGACGTCACACGCGGCAGATCTTCGGGGAAGCCGACGGAGTAACCGAACCAGTTCTCCTGGGGCTCGAGATGTTCACACATGTCGGTCGGGTTGAGATTGGCAAGACCGGTCTTGTGGAGCGGGCTCAAGTGATAACCCTCCATGTAATTCTCGATCATGGATTTCCAGTTGGTCTCCCAGACCGCCTCGCCGGTGTAACCCAGCCACATGTCCTCCATGTGATAGGGCCCGATCATGGCTTCGAGATCGGCAACCTGGGGCGCAAAGGGTTTGGCCTGCTGATCAAGGCTCACATAGATGAACCCCAACCAGACCTCGCAGGGGAAGCTTGGCAGCTTGCAGTCCTTGACCGTGAAGCCCGGACGCTCCTCGATCTTGGGTGCTGCCTTCAGCTGGCCGGTCAGGTCATAGGCCCAGTGATGATAGGGGCAGAGCAGACGCCGGCCCTTGCCCTTGTCGGTCGCGATCAGCGTGCCGCGATGGCGGCAGACATTGGACAACGCGCGGATCGTCCCATCGGGAGCATGGGTGATGACAAGCGGCTCGTTGAGCAAACGATAGGGAAACCACTGGCCGGGTTTGGCGATTTCCTCGACACGCCCGACACAATGCCACTCCCGGGCAAACAAGTGCTCAAGCTCGAGCGCATGAAAGTCGGGGTCGGTGTAAAACGCCGACGGCATGGTCCAGCCCGCGTCATGACTGCTTTGTTCGGCAGACGTCAACGCCGCGCGCACACGCGCCAATCCCTCGGACATAGGCTCTACTCCTTGAAGAACCGCCAGCTTGGGGCTGCGGGTGGTTCAGCGTCAAGTAACGCAGTCCTCCATCAGCGGAGCGCGCGAAGGAACAGGATTTCTCACGCGGAGACGCGGAGGGCGCGGAGGTGTGAGCGTTCCGAAAGGCTACCGAACTTCCCGGCATCGTTGCAGTCGATCTGGCCGTGTTCTGGATGCCGCGTGAACGCGGCAGAAATGCCAGGCAACACGATCCTGCTGTGATCATGCCATGAACTCCGCGTTCTCCGCGTCTCCGCGTGAACAACATTCTTGCGCGGCTCCGTGCAGCGCACACGCGGCAATCGATTTCGAGGGTGGCGCTTCGGTCTCTTGTCATGTTGTATGCTGCCCATTCATCCTCGAAGGCTTCATTTCCATGGCGAGATCCAGACCGATGCGCAACAGCTATTCCCCGCCCCGTTCCACCGCCTATGCCGAACACGGCATGGCCTGCACGTCGCATCCTGCTGCGTCGATGACCGCCATCGATATTCTGCGCGCAGGCGGCAATGCCATGGATGCCGCGGTTGCCGCCGCCGCGACGCTGGCCGTGGTCGAACCGATGTCGACCGGTGTGGGAGGCGATGTCTTCTGTCTCTACGCACCCAAGGGGACATCCAACGTCATTGCCTATAACGGCTCGGGCCGTGCACCGGGTGCCGCCAAAGCCGAATGGTTTCTGGAAAACGGCATCACGTCGTTCGAGACCGAAAGCCCCCATGCGGTCACGGTGCCGGGCACCATTGATGCCTGGTGCCGCCTGGTCGAGGACCACGGCAATATGGAGATCGGCGAGGTGCTGCGCCTGGCGATCCATCACGCTGCTGAGGGTTACACCATTGCCCCGGTCGTCCATGAATCCTGGGTCGATGCCGAGGAACGCCTTTCCGGCGACGCCAACGCCAAGAACATCCTGCTGGTCGGCGGACATGCACCCAGCCTGGGTTCCAAACACACGCAACCGCTGCTCGCCAAGACCATGGAAGCGGTCGCGGCCAAGGGACGCGACGGGTTCTACACGGGTTGGGTTGCCGAAGACATTGTCGGCTACCTCAACGAGTTGGGTGGCCTGCATACGCTTGACGATTTTGCCGCAGCAGCCGGCGAATATGTCGATCCCATCTCGACCGAGATGAACGGCTATCGCGTCCATGAATGCCCGCCCAACGGCCAGGGCATCGTGGCGCTGATCATGATGAACATCCTGAAAGGTTACGACATCGGATCGATGGACCCGCTTTCGGCCGATCGCCTGCACCTCACGATCGAGGCCGGACGCCTGGCCTTCCGCGACCGTGCCGAATATGTCGCCGATCCGGCCATGGCCGACATTCCCGTCGATACCCTGCTGTCGGATCACTATGCCGACATGCTGCGCGCCGATATCGACCCGCATCGCGCCATGAAAAACGTGCCGGGCCCCAGCCTGCCCAGCACACCCAACACCGTCTACCTGACCGTGGTCGACAAGGACCGCAATGCGGCCAGCTTCATCAACTCGACCTACTTCTCCTTCGGTTCGGCGCGGGTTGCACCGAAGTCCGGCGTCGTGCTGCAGAACCGCGGCTGCGGCTTTGTCATCGAGCCAGGCCATCGCAACAACATCGAGCCCGGCAAGCGGCCCATGCACACCATCATCCCGGCGATGCTGACCCGGGGCGAACGCGCGATCATGCCGTTCGGCGTGATGGGCGGCGACTACCAGCCCTGGGGCCACACCCATGTCCTACAGAACATGCTGCTCTATGGCATGGACCCGCAGCAGGCTCTGGACCTGCCGCGCTTCTGTCATGAACGCGGCGCGGTTTATGTCGAACCCTCGGTACCGCCGCACGTCATGCACGACCTCGCCCGCAGGGGTCACCGGGTCGCCATCACGCCCGAAGCCTTCGGCGGCGGACAGGCCATCTGGATCGACTGGGATCAGGGCACCTTGGCCGGCGGCACCGAACCCCGAAAAGACGGTATCGCCCTGGGTTATTGATGTTCGTATTCCCAAAGCCGAACCTGAAGGTTCGTCTTTGGGAGCCCTCAGGCGCCGGGCGGGATACATCCGTATCCCTTGGCTCACGCGCCATGCGGCGCGGGGCCGCAGTCGCGGCTCTTCAAAGGACGCCAAGCCGGGCTTGCCATCCTTTGATCGGTGACCTTCTGCCCGGAATGGTGCAACTCCCTGCTCGAAACCGCTGGAATCGCGACTCGTCTTCACGCACCATGGGGCGATGGTGAAATCGACACGAAAGTTGGGACGGTGAAGGACAGGCAACCCTGGTCCGTGCGCGGTGTTGCGCGCGAAGCCCGTGCCAAGGCTGCGCGTGCGGCCCACCGTCGGCACATGACCATCGGCGAGTGGCTGACCGAAACGGTGATTCGCGCCGCCGACCGGGATCTCGGCGAAGCCGAGACCGATACAAACCAGGCCAACCTTCCCGCCACCACCGACCGCACGCCCGAACTGGCCGGCGCCCTGGGCGCGTTGGTGCAGCATCTGGAAAAAGGCGGTAACGAGGGCGCCCTTGCCACACGGATCGACCGCACGGAAGCCGTGCTGACCGGCCGCATGGAGCAGATCGCCGCGGCCATGTATGGCGTCATGCAGACCGTCGAACGCAATGCCGCAAAGCCGGTCGAGATCGACCATCGCGCGCAGGCCATTGCCGAGGAACAGGCGCGCCTGGCCGAGCAGATGGCGGCCATGGCCTCGGCTGAAGGCCGCCGCCAGGAACAAATGGGTGCGATCGCCGAAGCCCTGACCATGCTGGCGACCAAGGTCGACACGCCTCAGTCGGAACCGGAGCCGGAACCCGCACCCGTTGCGCCCACAGAGCCCGAACCCGTTGCAGCGCAGCCGGCACAACCTGCTTCGGAACAGCCCGAACCGATCGTGAAGACCGAGGCCTTCAACACGTTCACGCCGCAAGAGCCAGCGGCACAGCCTGCTTCCCAGCCCCAGCAGATCGGCGGCACGATCAAACCGCGCCAGATGCAGGCAACGCCGCGTCATACCGACCCGCGCGCCGAAGAGGTTGCAGCACAGATCCGCCAGTCGGCACTGCAGCCGCCGTCCATGCCTGAAGACGAGGACGAACCGCGCCGCAGGGGCCTTCTGGGACGCCTGTTCAACCGCGACTGAGGTTTCCCGGAAGGGGCATTTCAAAAAGCGCGAATTCAACCCCATGCACCCCAAACATTCTCCTGGGCAGTGAAACACCTGATATTCCTGTTTTGTTCTCTTAAAGCCAAACAGGCGTAACAGCAAGATTTCCATGACGTTCAGAACGAAACGCGGATGCCGAATTCAAAGCTGTGGCTGACATATTCGCCGTTGATAGCATTGCCGGCAGCATCCTGGATTTCGGTTTCGGTTGCCGCGAAGTAACGGTAACCGCCCGAAACGGTCACCCGATCGGTCAGGGCATACCCGGCCCCCAAGACCAAACTGCCATGCCGGGACAACGTCATGGTCGTCGACCAGGATGGTGCCAAAAATGGCCATCTTGTTCGATATCCGGGCAAAACCTGCCCCGCCCATGAGATAGGGCGCAAAGCCTCCGCCCATATCATGATCGTAGTAGACGTTCACCATGCCCGAGAGAGCCTCGGCATTGCCATTGCCCTCTATCGAAAGGCCATCGAGCGAACCGACACCGATGGCATTGCCAAGACCACCATCCGACGAGATCACGACATGGTCGACCTCGCTTCTTCGATAGCCGCCCTCGAGCTCTGCACGAAAGCCGCCGGGAAAGTCATAGCCCAGCGAGGCCAGCACGCCGTATCCAAGGTCATACTCTGTCGTGATGATCAGCCCGGGCAGACCGCCCAGACCAGCTGAGCCACCATGGCCGATCTTTTCGACCGAAACGGCCTGGCCGGTGATCCCGCCATAAAATCCCGTATCGTCGGAGAGGCCGGCCGTCGGTGAAAACAGGCCGATTACACCACAAAGAAAGCCCGAGGCGATGCCTGCCCGTACCTTGCGCGGTGAGGATGTCATGAACGAACCTTCCCACTCCTTCATTCAGGGATCGCGGCTGAGTCCCTGCTCTTCAAGACGGTCCAGATAATCCTGCCAGACCGTTTCCTGATCCCGCGCCAGCTCATAGAGGTAGTTCCAGGAGAAGATCCCGGTGTCGTGCATGTCATCAAAGCTGATCTTGATGGCGTAGTTGCCGACCGGCTCGACATTCATGATGCCGACATGGCGGCGTCCAGGCAGAGTCTTCTTCTGGCCCGAGCCATGGCCCTGAACCTCTGCGGACGGACTTTCAACCCGCAGGAGTTCGGCCGGCAGGGCGGCCTGGAAGCCGTCATCAAAATCGACCTCAAGAATCTTCTCGGCTGATTTCAGGCGGATTTCCGTGGGCATATGACGGGTGGGTTCGGCGTCGGACTTCATGCCTCGTCCAGCTTGCGCGCTTCATCGACCAGCATGATGGGAATGCCGTCGCGCACGGGATAGGCAAGGCCAGCTTCCTTGCTGACCAGTTCCTGGGCTTCGCGATCATAGGCAAGCGGTCCCTTGGTCAGGGGACACACCAGAATTTCGAGCAACTTGGGATCAACGCCTGCTTGCGTCATGGGTTCTCTCTGCGTTGGGCGACGGCCCGTCTGGGCCCTGGAGCGAAGGATAACCCAAAAGGCCTATTGCCGCACGGCATCGTCTTCATCACCGTCACCGCCCATCTGCAGCAGGGCGATGAGCGTTTCGGCGCGCGCGACAAAATCGGCAGCTTCCAGAAGCGCCTGCTTCTCCGGCGGCTGGAACGGGCAGACCATGGCAAGTGCGGTAACCAGGCTTTCGTCATCGGCCTGTTCGATGGCTTCCCAGTTGGCCTCGATCTGCTTTTTCACAAAAAACGCCTTGAGGTGCTCGGCAAGCGCATCGCGATCAATCGCGCCACTGCCACCCTGGGGGCGAAGATCCGCATCAAATCCGGAAAAGTCCGGTTCGATCAGACGGTATCCGCCATCCATCACGGGGAGCTCCCGAGCGATGCGGAAGCGGGCCACCCCGGTCAGGGTGATCAGGAAACGGCCATCATCGGTTTCGGTGAACTGGGTTATGCGACCGGCACAACCGACCTCGAAACAATGGGCGGCGCCGACATCGGCCGCTTCTTCATCGGGCTGGATCATGCCGATCAGGCGTTCGGACTTCAGCGCATCCTCGATCATGGTGAGATAACGCGGCTCGAAGATATTGAGCGGCAGCGTGCCGCGCGGAAGCAGCAACGCACCTGGCAGGGGAAAGATCGCCATGGTGCACGGCAGTTCGCCGACCGCGTGATAATAGGGCATGCCCGTCATGAAACCTGCTCGCGCAAAGCGCACTCCTATTGCTGGTGTGCCAATTCACGCAAGGTTCGACTGTGCGAACGTTGCGATCGGGACACTAACTGAACCAGACCGATGACAGCTTCTTACGTCCCTCGACGGTTGCCGGATCGGTCGGGCCGAAGGCTTCGAAGAATTTCAGCAGTTCCTGGCGCGCGGCATCCTCGTTCCAGTCACGTTTGACCGCGATGATGGCGATGAGCTGATCGACCGCTTCGTCGCGTTTGTTCCCCGCGGCATAGGCCTGCGCCAGTTCGAACCGGGCCTCGAGGTCGTTGCCGTTGGCAGCGACCTTTGCTTCCAGTTCGGCCGTGTCACCGCCGCCTGCTTCCAACAGTTCGAGCTGGGCGCGCACGCCCTGGATGCGGTCATCCTTGCTGATGTCTTCGTTCAGCGCATCGAGCAACTGCGTGACGTCTTCGATCTGGCCAAGACCGATCAGCGCGCGGCAGAGGCCGGCGATGGCGTCGATGTTGTCGTTCTCATGACCCATGACCTGCTGATAGATCCCCGCAGCCTGGGCGAAGTCCTCGGCTTCCAGGGCAGCGTCGGCCTGCTCGAGCGCCTGCTCGACCGGGCTGGGGCCGATCTCGCCGGCAAGTCGCTCGACAAAGGCCTTGATCTGGCTTTCGGGCTGGACCCCGACAAAGCCGTCAACCGGCTGCCCCTTGTCGAAGGCGAACACGGCAGGAATCGACTGCACGCGCAGGGCCTGCGCGATCTGGGGTTCGTCATCGATGTTGATCTTGACCATCTTGACCGCGCCTCTGGTCGCCTTGACGACCTTTTCCAGGAGCGGGCCGAGCTGCTTGCAGGGCTCGCACCAGGGCGCCCAGAGATCGACAACGATCGGCTGGTTGACTGAATCCTCAAGCACGTCGGCCTGGAATCCCTCTGTCGTGACATCCTTGACGGAAAACGCTGCATCCGGCGTATCGCCGCCGCCTTCACCGATGATCATAGCCATGGTCGTTACCTTTCCTTGTCCTCGTCCCTGACGGACGGGCGAGCATAGTCATTCTTTGTTTTGCTTCTACCCGATAAATGGCGTCGGCACAGGCCGTTCGCAACGGCTGCGAACCTATTCGGGAGCGTCAACCTCGAGAATTGCAGGCTCGTGGCCACAGGCACGGATGAAGGTCACCAGGGCATCGGGCGTCAGCGCCACCGTCGCCTCGTTGGTGAGCGGATGGTAGTTGACGAGATCCGCCGCCATCATTTGTGCATCCAGCACCACGTTGACGCGCTGTTCGGCATCGTTGATGAGTGCAAAGGGCGTGACAGCGCCGGGAATGACCCCCAGCACCTCCAGCAGAAGATCGGGCTTGCCGAAGGAAAGGCGTGCCGAGCCGATCTGCTTGTCGAGATGTTTCATGGAAATCGGCGCATCGTCCCGCGCCACGACCAGCCACAACGCACCCTTCTTGTCTTTGAGAAACAGGTTCTTGCAATGGCAGCCCGGCAGATGGCTGCAATGAGCGCGCGCCTCCTCCACCGTGAAGACGGCGGGATGGCGATGGGTGGTGGTCTCGATACCCAGCGCATCGAGCCGGGCCATGAGGTCGTGTTCTGTCGCGTGCATGGCGGCGTTTTAACGCGCGGCAATCAGGGTGTCACCCATGCCAGGAAACAAGGTTTGTCACACAGAGCCACAGAGCCACAGAGGACCAGCAATATCCAATGGGCGTCATGGCGGCCTCGAACTAGGACAGATTAATGGGCCGCGCAGCGGCCCAACTGAGACAAGCTCATCGAACCAATCCCATCAAGCATCAACCGACCCTGTGTCTCTGTGTGCCCACTCTTGTTAGTTTGTTTGTTTCTCTGCGTCTCTGCGTCTCTGCGTGACAAACAGGGCAGATCGGCGTCATGCGGCGTCGCGTTCGGCACCGGCACCTCAGCCCAAGCGGAAGCGGTTGAGGCGCAGGGAGTTGGTGACGACAAAGACGCTGGAGATGCTCATGGCGAGCGCCGCAAAGATGGGGTGCATCAGGACGCCCGCGAAGGGGTAGAGCAGACCGGCGGCAACGGGGATCAACAACACGTTATAGAGATAGGCCCACAGAAAGTTCTGCTTGATCGTGGTCAGTGTGCGACGGCCAAGCGCAATCGCGTTGGCCACACCGGCGGGATCGCCAGACATAAGCACGACATCGCCGGCCTCGATCGCGACATCGGTGCCGGTGCCGATGGCAATGCCGACATCCGCACCGGCAAGGGCGGGCGCATCGTTGATCCCGTCGCCGACAAAGGCAACCGTGGCGCCCTCGGCCTGCAGGCGCGCGATTTCTGAAGCCTTGTCCCCAGGCATAACCTCGGCCAGCACATGGTCGATGCCGAGATCGGTGGCAACGGCCTGTGCGGTGCGTGTGTTGTCGCCGGTCAGCATGGCGGTTTTCACACCCATCTTTGCCAGTCTGGCCAGCGCGGCGGCGCTGCCGGGTTTGACCGCATCTGAGACCGCAAGGAAGGCCGAGAGTTCGCCGTCAACAGCCAGGAACACCGGCGTCGCGCCGCGTCCGGCATGGTCGGCGGCGGCGGCGGCGAGTTCCGACGTATCAATGCCGTGGGCGGCCATGTAACGACCGGCCCCGATCATGACGCTGTGGCCATCAACCACAGCGGTCGCGCCCATGCCGGATTCGGTGCCGAAGTCGCGTGCCTGGGCAAGCGTCAGGCCGCGTTCGCCCGCCGCTTCGACAATGGCGAGCGCGATGGGGTGTTCGCTCTGGCGTTCCAGGGCAGCGGCGAGCGCCAGGGCCCGGTGTTCATCACCACCGGCGACGGTCTCTATGGCCGTCAGCGTGGGCCGTCCCTGGGTCAGGGTTCCTGTTTTGTCGAACACGGCCATGTCGACCTTTGCAAGGCGTTCCAGCGTCGCACCCTGGCGGATCAGGACTCCGGCGCCTGCACCCCGTCCCGTGGCAACCATGACGGCTGTGGGCGTGGCAAGGCCCATGGCGCAGGGGCAGGCGACAAGCAGGACCGAAACCGCCGTGACGAAGGCATAGGAAAGCGACGGTTGCGGCCCGAAGACAATCCAAACGGCAAAGGTCAGGACCGCCAGCACCATGACGATGGGCACAAAGACCCCGGCAATGCGGTCGGCCATATGCTGGATCGGCGGTTTGGAGCCCTGGGCTTCCTCGACCATGGCAACGATCTGGGCAAGCACGGTATCTGCGCCCACGCGCGTCGCACGGACCAGCAATGCACCGGTGCCGTTGGCTGTGCCGCCGGTGACGGCATCGCCCATGGCCTTCTCCACGGGGATGGGCTCACCGGTGATCATAGCTTCGTCGATATGGCTGGCGCCTTCCAGCACGTCGCCATCAACCGGCAACCGCTCACCGGGACGCACAACGACCACGTCGCCCACGACGATTTCAGCGACCGGAACCTCGATGTCTTCCCCGTCACGACGCACCCGTGCCGTGGGTGGGGCGAGCTGCATCAGCTTGCGGATGGCTGCGGATGTCCGGCCCTTGGCGGCACCCTCCATCAGGCGGCCCAGCAGGATGAGCGTGACGATGACGGCGGCAGCCTCGAAATAGGAGTTTGCCGTGCCGTCCGGAAAGAGATCAGGGGCCAAAAGGGCGAGCAGTGAATAGCCGAAGGCGGCCGTGGTGCCGATCGCGACCAGGCTGTTCATGCCCGGCGCGAGATGACGCAGTTCGCGCCAGGCCAGACGATAGAACAGGCCCGCAGCAAAGATCTGCACGGGAAGCGCCAGAAAAAGTTCCACGGTCATCCAGCCGCGATGACTCATGATCCCCGCGGTCCAGGCCTCGATGGGACCGATATGACGCCCCATGGCGAGGATGACGAGGGGAACCGTGAAAACCGCTGCAACCACGACACGCCGGCGCAAAGCAGCCAGGGCGGCCTGACGGCGTGCTTCGCCATCGTCTTCTTCATCCCCGGTCTGTCCGACGGGCTGGGCGGCGTAGCCGGTTCCAGAGACCGCTTCGATGATCGCGGCGTCACTGAGCGAACCGGCAAGTGCGGTGACCCGGGCGCGATGGGTGGCAAGATTGACTTCCGCCAGGGTGACGCCCGGCACCGCCAGCAACGCTGTTTCAACACGCGTGACACAGGCACCGCAGGTCATGCCATCGATGGTGTAGTCGCGTTCGACCGTGGGCGTTTTGTATCCAAGACTGTCGATCGTGGCACGCAGGGCTGCGGTGTCGGGCAGGATCTCTGCCGTCACCGTTGCGCGATGGGTGGCAAGGTTGACCTCGGCCTTGTCGACGCCGTCGACCCTGGCCAGCGTGCGTTCGACCTTGGCGACACAGCCGCCGCAGGTCATGCCGTCGACCGTGAAGTCGAGATGCCGGGTCATCGGTACTTCAGAACTTCCATGAGTTCGGCGACGATCGCCTCCTCATCGCCGCGCTTGGCGGCCGTGACAACATGGTCGTGCAGATGGGCTTTCAGGATCAGGTTGCCGACCTTGTCGAGCGCGCCATCGACGGCCTTGATCTGCTTGAGGACATCGACGCAATAGACGCTGTCGTCTTCGAGCATGCGCAGAATGCCCTCGACATGGCCGCGTACCGAAAGCAGGCGCAACCTGGCGTCCTTGCGCGCATCGGCATCAAGATGCAGGCAGGCATGACCTGCATCCGCCTTTGCCGTTGCCTTCTTCTTCCGCGCGGTTGTTGTTGTCGCAGCCATGCCAAACACTCCATCTGAACGAATTCCACCCCCCTGGGGGAGGGGTATCCATCAGATAGTGATTCGTCCTCAGGAGTCAAGCGCTCCCGGCAGAGTCAGCGTTTCAGTGGCAGCGGAACACCAGGGCACGCATGACGCCCAGGGTCGAATCGTCCTTCGGCGCCAGCATCAGACCCAGCGCCGAACCGACCAGCAACAGGGCGAGCCCGGCAAGCGCGCAGACCAGCACCAGCTCGGCCTTGCGCTGATGCGGTCCGGCTACCGAAGTCTCGCGTTCCGGATCGGTCTGTGTCGTCACGGCGGGTTAACCCATGCGGCGCGCACGCTCGAGCGTGCGTTCCATGGCGCGCAGAACCGGTTTCTCGATGAGCTTGCCGTCGATCACGACAAGACCCGTGGCGGCTTCCTCGAAGGCAGCAACGATACGCCGGGCATGGTCCAGCTCGGCCTGGGAGGGAGAGAAGATCTCATGCAGCGTGGCAATCTGCTTGGGGTGGATCGAACCCTTGCCGACGAAACCCAGGCGTCGCGAATTCCGCGCCTCCTCTGCCATGCCCTCCATGTCCTCAAGATCAAGCCAGGGCACGTCGATGGCATCAAGACCCGCGCCAGCCGCGGCAGCGACCACACGGCTGCGCGCATAAAGCATGGTCTCCCAGGAGTTCTCGCAGCCGATATCCGACGAAAGATCAACCGCGCCGAAGAAGAGCGCCTGCAGGCGGTTGCTCGACTGCGCGATCTCCCAGGCATGTTCCAGGCCCGCGGCGGATTCGATGATGACATGGAGCGTGGTATCGAGACCGGCATCGTCAAGCTGGCCCGCGATCAGCGCGACCTCGTCGGCTGAACCGACCTTGGGCAGCATGAGCGAGCGCGGACCGTCAGCGCCGGCAGCCAGTACCGCGGCAAGATCGGTCAGCCCCGGGGGCGTGCGCAGGGAATTGATGCGCACCACGACCTCGGCCTCGCCCGCATCGGGCAGGTCGGCCATCAGGGCCAGCGTGCGTTCCAGCGCGGCGGCCTTGTCGTTGGGGTGAATGGCATCCTCGAGGTCGACGCACACGATGTCGGCGCCCGAGGCCACGGCCTTGGGGAACATCTCGGGCTTCAAGCCGGGAAGAAAGATGAAACTGCGCCGCGCCCGTGCCGAATCGCTGCCTGCCGTCATGACCTGGTTCCCTGCCCGCAAGTGAAACCGCATCATGGCGCAGGCCACCCCGCCGCCACAAGCCGCGGCGCGCCACGCAAGCCTCTTGCACCGCGCGCCTGATCTGCTATAGAGCCGTTCGCTCCGGGCAGATGTACCTCAAGTCCGGACGCATGAGCGGGCGTAGCTCAGGGGTAGAGCACAACCTTGCCAAGGTTGGGGTCGTGAGTTCGAATCTCATCGCCCGCTCCATTTTTTCTGAAGTCATGGCAGCTCTTGCGCGTCGGTCTGATCGCGGCGCGATTTCGTGTTGCGCTCGCATTTGACCCGACGGGCCGATACCATCAAACCCGCCCGGCGTTCTTACGGGCAATCCCCTCCGTATCCTGGCGCACCACGATGGACCCCCTGACACAAGGACTGATCGGCGCGAGCCTGCCCCAGGCGCTTGCCAGGAACCGCCGGGCCCTGTTCTGGGCCGGATGTTTCGGATTTGTGGCCGGGCTGGTGCCCGATCTCGACGTGTTGATCCGCTCGTCGGACGATCCGCTGCTCTATCTCGAATACCATCGCCACTTCACCCACGCCCTTCTCCTCATTCCCCTGGGCGGCCTGATCTGCGCAGTCCCCTTCCATCTCCTGTTCGGACGCCGAAGCGGGCTACCATTCAAGGCGACCTGGCTGTTCTGCACCCTGGGTTACGGCACCCACGGCCTGCTCGACGCCTTTACCTCCTACGGCACCCTGCTGTGGTGGCCTTTCAGTTCGGAACGGGTGGCCTTGAGCGCGGTCTCGGTGGTCGACCCGCTGTTCACGCTGCCCGTGCTGGTGCTGGTCATCCTTGCCATGGTGCGCAGACAGCGGTGGTTCGCGATCACGGCATTGCTATGGGCGAGCCTCTATCTCGGGGCGGGTGTGCTGCAGCGGGAAGCGGCACTTGAGATGGGTGCGGCCCTTGCAGAAGCGCGCGGTCACACGCCGGTGCGCCTGGATGCCAAGCCCGGCTTTGCCAACATCCTGATCTGGAAGACGATCTACGAGGCCGATGGCCGTTTCCATGTCGATGCCGTGCGCCCCACCCTTGCGCCGCGCATCTTTACCGGAGAATCCGTGCAGAAGCTGAACGTGGCGCGGGACTTCCCCGACCTCGACCCAGGCTCGCAACAACGCCGCGACATTGATCGCTTCGATATCTTCAGTGACGGTTTCCTGGCCCAGGACCCGGTGATGCCCGAGCGCATCATCGACATGCGCTATTCCATGATCCCCAACGAAATCGAAGGCCTGTGGTCCATCGGCATTTCAGACACAGCGGACCCCGACGAACATGCCACCTATCACACCCATCGCGGCGACACCGCAGAGGGCCTCGACCGCCTCTGGTCGATGATCACCGCACCGGCGGTGGACTGAGCGCCCATAACGAGGCGCGCCGTCCATCAAGCCTTGATGATGACCTCGCGCGGGAGGGTCGAGAAGCGTTCGCAGCCGGTCGGGGTGACGACGATGGATTCAGAAAAGCCGATGCCGAACTCGCGGTATTTGAGGCAGAGCGGCGGCATGTGAAACGTCATGCCCGCGCGCAGGGGCCGGTGTTCGTCCTGGCGCAGGGAGATAAGTTCACCCTCGCCCCAGTCAGGCGGATAACTCACGCCGATCGAGTAACCAAGGCGATTGCGGTGATAGTCACCGAACCCTGCCTTCTGGGTGACCGCACGCGCGGCGGTATCGGCCTCATGCGGGGTCGCACCGGGTTTGATGGTTTCAAGCGCGGCCTCGACCGCACCGATGCAGGCTTCGGCGGCACGCACCCATTCATCCTTGGGCTGGCCGACAAAGATGGTGCGCATGAGGGCCGCGGTGTAGCGGTGTTGCGACGCGGAAATCTCGAAATACATGAGGTCGTTGTCGGCCAGGCGGTTGGCGCCGCCGGTCTGGTGCGGCAGGCAGCTGCGCTCGCCAGCGAGCACGAAGGGCGGCAGGCCCATGTATTCACCGCCGTTCCTCAACAGGACCTCGTTGACCACGGCGTTGATCTCGTCGGCGCTGGCGCCAGGCCGTGTCGCGTCCCAGCCCGCCTGCATGGCCAGATCCACGAGGGCTGCGGACTTGCGCATGACGGCGATTTCCTCATCGGACTTGATCATGCGGCTGTCCCAGAGAATCTGCGTCGCATCGTGGTAGGTGTTGTCCGGAAGCTGCTCCACAAGCGTTTCATGCTCGTCGACCGTATAAAAAAACGCCTGTTTTTCGACGCCCACACGACTGCCCGAAGCAAAGCCCAGCTGCGCCAGCACATTGGCCGTCACGCTGGGGGGATGGTCCCAGTCGTAGACCTTGGCAATGCGCGTGCTCCAGGCAAATTCCGGCGAATTGATCCATTCGAAATCACGCACCAGAAAGACCGGCTCACCGTCTTTCGGCACGATGACGCAGTGATACTTGTAGTAGCCTGGCGATTCATAACCGCTGAAGTAGCTGATGTTCTCAGGGCCGCGCACCAGCAGGACATCAAGCTCCCGTTCGGCCATGGAACGCTGGATGTTGTCGTAGCGGCGCACATATTCCTCGGGCGAATAGGCAAGCCGGTCGTGCACGATCATCGGGAGGTCATAGCCGTTCTCGGTCCGACGCGTCGTTTTCTGAAAGGTGACATGTTCGGTATGGGCTGCAACGTCAAAAACTTCGCGATCCTGATCCAGCGCCATGGTCCTATCCTCTGCAAACCGGTGACTGTCGCCTGATCGTCAGGTCTGTTTGCTTTGAGTACGTTTAGCAATTTTCCAAGCTGACCTTTAGGTTCCTCAAATTGTCGATTGTGCCTTTGCGCCGGAGAACCATTGCCATGAATCGTGTTTCCGATCTTGATCTGCGCATGCTGCGCATCTTTGTTGCCGTGACCGAAGCGGGCGGTTTTGCGGCTGCCGAGTCGCAGCTCAACATTTCCACTTCGACCATCAGTATTCACATGTCGAACCTGGAAAAGCGCCTGGGCATACGGCTCTGCTCGCGCGGTCGCAGCGGCTTTCGCCTCACCGAGCGTGGCCAGGTCGTCTATCAGGAAACACGGCAGGTCCTGAAAACTCTGGACGACTATGCCGGTGTTCTGGCCGGCGCCAAGAGTCTGATTGCCGGGCGGCTGGCCATCGGCATGGTCGATGGTCTGGTGACTCATCCCCGGTTTCCACTCGCCCAGGCCGTGCGGCGCTTCAACCAGAGCGACAACGACGTGCAGATCGAGTTGCGTGTCGCATCGCGCCAGAGCCTGGAGCATGACGTGGTCGAAGGCGTGCTGCACGCCGCCATCGGCCCGTTCGTGCGCGAGATCACCGGTCTTGCCTTCACGCCGCTGTTCCGGGAACGCCACGAACTCTACTGCGGTGCGGGGCACGCACTGTTCAACGCACCTCGCCGGGCCATGACCCGCGCCGACTTGTCGACCTATCCTGCCGTCATCCGGATGTATCACGCCGACTTCGACAACGCCCGGCTGAAGGTCGTGCGCGAGGCTGCATCAGTCGTGACCATGGAAGCCATGCTGACCCTGCTGCTCTCGGGCGGGTACATCGGCTATCTACCGGCGCACTTTGCCCGGCCATGGGTCGAGAGCGGTGAATTGTCCCGGATCGCGAGAGCCGACATGGGTTATGATTCCCAACACCACTTGATAACCAAACGCGCCAGCCGGGAATCGACCGCCATGGAGTGATTTGTCGGGATTGTTCATGACATCTGTGATGGCGCTGAAGAAGCCGCGTCGTGACCCACTTTCTTTGATCGTGATCAAAGTGAAGCCCTATGCTTCAGCATTGCAATCCATGCTTTGCTGCGGCCACGATAACCGTTCACGCTGACTTCAACGTCTTCCGCTCCGGGCCCAGACACCATGCCGAGAGACCCACGCTACGACATCCTGTTCGAGCCCGTCGCCATCGGACCCAGGACGGTGCGCAACCGCTTCTATCAGGTGCCCCACTGCAATGGCCTGGGGCATCTGCATCCCTCTGCCATGGCAACCATGCGGGGGATCAAGGCCGAAGGCGGGTGGGCCGTCGTCAACACCGAACAGTGTGAGTTCCATCCCTCCGCCGACAGCTCTCCCCTGGTCGAGATGCGGCTGTGGGACGATCGTGACCTGCCCACGCTCGAACTGATGGCCGCAAAGGTACATGAACACGGCGCTCTGGCCGGCGTCGAGCTGGCCTACAACGCCTATGCCATGTCGAGCATGTATACGCGCGAGATTCCACTGGCCCCCAGTCACCTGCCGGTTCAGACATCCAGGCCCGATCCGGTGCAGTGCCGCGCCATGGACGGAGACGACCTGGCACGGCTGCGCCACTGGCATCGCCAGGCGGTGCGACGGGCGCTGAAGGCGGATTTTGACATCATCTATGTCTATGCCGCCCACAATCTTTCCATCCTGTTTCATTTCCTGTCGCCGCGCTGGAACCATCGCGACGATGCCTACGGCGGCAGTCTGGAAAACCGCGTGCGGCTGTTGCGCGAGATCCTGGAAGACACGCTGGATGAAGTTGCGGGCCGCGCCGCCGTCGCGGTGCGCATCAGTCTGGATGAACTGGTCGGCGGCAAGGGGCTGGAACTCCACGAAGCAGAGGATGCCATCGGCATGCTGGCCGAACTGCCCGACCTCTGGGACGTCACGCTTTCGGACTGGTCCAATGACTCCCAGACATCACGGTTCGCGCCCGAGGCAGTCGAGGAGCCCTACATCCTCAACATCAAGAAGCTGACGACAAAACCCGTCGTGGGGGTAGGCCGGTTTACCTCACCCGATACCATGGTGTCCCAGGTCAGGCGGGGTCTGATCGACTTTATCGGGGCGGCTCGTCCCTCCATCGCCGATCCGTTCCTGCCGAAGAAAATCGAAGAGGGGCGCATCGACGACATCCGCGAGTGCATCGGGTGCAACATCTGTGTTGCCCATGACGAGATCGCGGTGCCGATCCGGTGCACGCAGAACCCGACCCAAGGTGAGGAATGGCGCAAGGGCTGGCATCCTGAACGCGTTGCGCCAAAGACTTCGGATTCTTCGGTTCTGATCGTGGGTGGCGGACCGGCCGGTCTTGAATGTGCGCGCCTGCTGGGTGAGCGGGGTTACGGGGTCACCCTGGCTGAACGTGATGCAGAATTGGGCGGACGCGTGCGCCATGAGGCCGGACTGCCGGGTCTGGCAACATGGGGGCGGGTCGCCGATTACCGGACCAACCAGATCGGCATCATGCCCAATGTCGAGACCTATCTCGAAAGCGAGATCGGCTGCGCCGACGCCCTAGAGTTCGGCTTTCGTCACATCATGATCGCCACGGGCTCGACCTGGCGCCGGGACGGGGTGGCGCGCCATCATCAGCACGCGGTGCTGGGCCTGTCGGATCAAGGCCTGACGCCCGACGACCTTCTGGCCGGTCAACGCCGGGGCAGCCATTACCTGATCTATGACGATGACCACTACTACATGGCCAGTGTCATGGCGGAGCTGCTCGCCGGCGAAGGCAATACGGTCTCGTTAGTGACACCGGCCGGCATCGTGTCGTCCTGGTCAACGGCGGCGCTTGACCAGCACCGGATTCACCGCGCAGTCGCAGAAGCCTTTGAGACCCTTCTGGTCAACCACACCATCGTGGCGGTGAACGGTGGTTCCGTGACCGTTGAATGTGTCTTCACGGGACGGCGCCAGACGCTGGCCTGCGACACCGTTGTTCCCGTCACGGCACGGCTTCCCAACGACGCTCTCTATCTGGAGCTGAAGGACAAGAAGGACGACTGGCAGACTGCCGGCGTGGAAACGGTGAGCCTGTTGGGAGATGCCTATGCACCGGGGACCATCGCAGCAGCGGTCTATTCCGGCCATAAACACGCCCGCAATCTGGAAGCCCGGATCGACGAAGACGCCGTGCCGTTCCGTCGGGAAATGCCCGAGATCGAACGTGTGGACGGTGCCTGATCACCCCGCCGCGGCGGCGCATTTGGCGTTGATGTCGCCGTCATAGGTGGGGCCGGCGCCGAACAGGGCCGCACCCAGGCCGGAGATGAGGTCGCCGGTGCGCGGGCCGATGTCGGGATCGAGCAGATCGCCGTTGACGCGTACCGGGGTGAGCAGACGCATGAAGGTGCCGTCCAGGGACTTGGTGATCACCTCGGCGTTGATTGTCATGGCGTCGAGATTGAGGGACCCGACAATGCCCAGCACGACGTTCTGAAGTGCGACGAAGGATTCACCGAACGTGCCTTGGCCCGCTTGGAAGGCAAGATCGACTACGGTACAGCGCACCGGAATGCGCCCGGC
This sequence comes from uncultured Alphaproteobacteria bacterium, assembly GCA_938048755.1. GTDB lineage: Bacteria > Pseudomonadota > Alphaproteobacteria > SP197 > SP197 > SP197. The sequence continues at coordinate 18,842 of CALIUG010000072.1, read as the reverse complement.
GGGGCTGAGCAGGGCAGTGAAAAGATCCTCGTTCAGGATCTCGATCGCGCCCGACTTGATCCAGCCTTCGCCACGCTTGAGCAGCATGCTGCCGTCCAGCGCGCCAAGCATCCCACCCGTCGACGTTCCCGAGGTATCGACTTTCAGAAGCAGTTCCAGTTCGCCGGCAGCTTCTTCGGCAATGCCGGTCAGGCGGAAGACATCGTCGGCATCGATTTCCTCGACATCCAGCGATGCAATGGCATGGGTTGCATCACCCACGGGCTGGAGCGAAAGGCTTCCCAGCACCTTGCCGTTGAACACCCGCACGCTGAGGTCATCAAGATGGATGGCGTCATTGGATGTGGTGATCTGCAAACTGGCTTCGGTCATGTCGGTCCCGTCCCAGTGGATCGTCTGCGCATCCAGAGTGACCTTCAGATCGACATCGGGCATCTCCCAGGCCGGCAGGGGATCGGCAAGGAAGGTGACGATATCGAAATCGGTGATCTCGCTGACCGGTTCGGCTTCGACGAAATCGTCCACCGTGAACAGGGTGGAATCGAAATCGGCCTGGACCCTGGGCGGCTCGCCCTCGATCCAGACCTCAAGCTTGCCACGCAGGTCGGTATTCGCAAGCTGGGTCTCCTCCAGGTCAAACGCGATGCGGTCATCGAGCATCTGGAGTGTGCCGCGTGTCCTGAGCGGCAGGGCCTGGGGCAGATCGATCTCGAATTCGGCCAGAGCGGTGCGCAGGTCATCGGATTCCATGTGCATGGTGACAGGCAGAGCATAGACCTGCAGCGCCGGGGTGATCTCACGCGCAATGGAGAAGTTGAGGCCGAGCAGGGCGCCGCTCGCGGTCAGCGTCCAGGGGGAGGGTTCGATGAAGAGATCGGTCAGCGTCACGAACTCGAGATCGAGATCAATCGGGATACCGGCCAGAACCACGGATTCCGACCCGGATGCCGGCTGGCCGGGTTTTGCCGTCAGATTGAGAGAGACAAACTCCAGGGACGTCGCGCCTTCACCGATCGAAAGCGCGCCATCCTCGATCAGGAGTGTGACATCGGCATCATCAGAAAGGTCGCGCAGGGTGACCCCCTGTGCACGTGCCGAGACCTCGATGTTGCCGATATGACCGGTCATGAACCCCTCCATGCCCAGATCGTTGCCGACGTGGGAGGGATTGACCTCTCCGGTGGCAACCTTGAAGGAGAGCACGGGCGGGTTGGAAAACGCATCAACCTGCACGTGAACCTCGGCGACGGTTTCAAACACCGTGGCATCCGCGTCATCGATCCGGAGAACACCGTCCTTGATGTTGAGATGCGCATCGATGAAACGCAGGCGCACTGTTGCGACCTTAATCCTCTGGATATCCAGCGCAATGTCGGCATAGACGCCATCGAGGTCGCCATGTTCAAGCAGAGGCGCGTCAAAATTCTCTTCGCCCTCCCCGGTGTCGATCTTCAGGTTTGGTGCCGTGAGCGAACCGGTAATGCCGACAAGATCATCGGCATAGGTGACATCCAGCGTCCCGTTGAGCGAACTGTTGCCGACCTCCAGATCAATCCAGTCAAACCGCACGCCGTCTTCCAGATCCGAAACATGGAGATAGGCCTGGACATCACCCTGAAAGGGCAGGTTGATATCCAGCAGTTCGGCGACATGCTGCACGTCGGAGGCGTTCACGAGGCCTTCCATATGGAGGCCCTTGAGATCATCGGGCCGCGTGAGAACCCCGGCCAGTTCAATGCCGCGCTGGCTGTTGCCGATGTGAAGTTCAATGGGCCAGTGGTTCTCGTTATCGAAGAGATCGCGCAAACGACCACCAGCCAGGGAGATCGCAGCTGTTTCGTTGTCCAGTCTGCCGTTGGCCGAAAGCCGCAAGCCTTCCCCCGTGCCCGCAGTGGCCTTCAACGCATCAACCTCGAACACGACGAGGGTGCCATCGTCATAGGTGTTCTCGACAAAGAAACTGGCGAGGCTGAGATCAAGCTTGAGCGAGGACAGCAGGCTGCGCAGATCCTGGCCCTGCGCGTCGGCCTTGAAGACAAGACCGTTGGCATCGCCCTTGAGTCCCAGGTCCGGACGCAGGCGGATCAGCAGTTCCGAAAGCGGCATGTTGTCGCCCAGAACACGCACCGCGACCGCCTGCCCCTCCAGGTCAACCTCGACATGGGCTTCAAACGCCTGGCCATCCAGCGTGACGTCAATCGGCGAGATGGCCAGATGACCCTCCTGCAGGACGATGGGAAGCACGATGTCGTCCATCGCAAAGGGCCCGAGATCGTGATGGCCCAGAGCGAGCTTGAGATCGAGGTCCAGGGTTTCAAGCAGATGATAGGGGACGGTCCGGTCAAGCAGGGCGCCCAGATCAAATTCCGGTTCCCCGGGGGCATCATCGTCGCTGGTGGTCCGGGCCGGGAGGACACTGAGCTTGAGGTCACCAGAGATGGCCATGGGTTGCGTCACAAGGTTCACGGCAAGGTCGCCCTGGGCGCTGAACCCTCCGGCATCGACGGAAAGGTCGCTGACCCGGACAAGTCCGTCATCCAGTGACAGGCCGGCATGGAAGTCGAAGTTGTCCTCGAAGCCGGTCGCAACATCAAAGGCGCTGAGCAAACCATCGAGATCACGCCCCTGACCATCCAGGGTGAAGACGGCATTGAGGTCGCTCAGCGCGTCCACGACCGAACCATGGGCTTCGAGCCGCGTTTCACCGTCGGAGATCACAAGATCAATCGGAAACGCCTGATCACCGGCCAGATCACCGGGTCGGCCACCGGTCAGTGTGAGGGTGAAAGAGCGACCACCAAGTTCCAGGCTGCCTTGTGCTGCAAGGCCGTCCCGGGCATTCGACGTCAGTTCCAGTGCGTCAATCACCAGTTGATCACCGGTGCCCGATTCCACCGTGACGTTCTCGAGCGTGATATCAAGATCACCCGACACGATCGCAAGATCGGCGGCCGTCGGCGGAGAGATCGGATCAGCCAGGATGTCTGCAGCATCCTCTTGAGGTGCACCTCGATCCATTTGATCAAGGCGGATCAGGACATCCGAAAAATGGGCGTGGGTAACGACAATCTCGCCCCGCAACAGGGGATCGACCGCCAGACCCACATCGACACGTCCGGCCTCTACCGCCGGTTCCTCAACGGTATTGCCAGCGATGCTGACATCGCTGGCAATCAGGGTCGGTCCACCCGACCAGCCCAGGGTCATGACGCCGTTGATCGAGACGTCGCGACCCAGTTCTGATGAGAGGACCCCTTCAAGAGGGCCGCGCAGCATGGCCGCACCGGCAAACACCACCGCAGCAACGAACGCGGCCAGCAGAACACCGCTGAAAAGAATGCGGCGTCTGGCATACCAGGGGCGCCTCTGTGGCGGCGCTGCATCTTCTGTCATGTCGATTCCGAACCCATGTCGATAGCCCTGCATCCACCTTGTGAATCAGTACGGCGGATGCGCGGTTCCCAGACCATGCCATGAAATTTTCGGCTTGGCAGTGCCTGGATTGCACCCTGAAGCCTGGACGCTGCAATCTGTTTGATTTCATGGCACGATCGGGCATGGACCATGCCCCGATCAGACGACTTACCCGCAGCACGCTTCTGGCGATGGTGGGCATCCTGTCGGTGGGTGTCTGGATCGACATGCCTGCGCGGGCTGGCGACCTGACCTGGTGCGACCGGGGCCATGCAAAGATGGAAGAGAGCGCGTGGCGCCAGGCAGAAAAGCTCTATGACCTGTGCATCGAGAATGGCGGACTTGAGGCCGGAGAGCTTGCCATGGCGCATCACCGTCTGGGACGCGCCCTGATGAAGCAGCGGCGTCTGGACGAAGCAACACGCGCGATGGATGCGGCCTTGGCGGCCGACGCGGACTTTCACCCCGCCTGGAACACGCGCGCCTGGATTGCCCTGCTGAACGGCGACCCGCAGCATGCCCTGGAGGATGTCCGCGAAGCGTTGCGGCTGGCGCCCGATGAGGTGCGCGCGGTCGATACGCTGGCGCACATTCAGGCCGCCCTGGGCAGGAGAGAAGAGGCGTCAGCCGAATTCAGACGCGCACTTTCACTCCATGGCATGGAAGGCGTTGCGAAGTATCAGCAGGCCCTGATCGACGCAGGATACGATCCTGGCCCCCCCGACGGGATTGCCGGCCCGCAAACCAATTCTGCCCTGGATGCCTGTGCCGCGGATGCCTGCATCCTGTGGCCTCTGCCCTGAGGAGCCCCGACCATGCCGCACATCATCCTGGAACATTCCGCCAATCTGGAGAGCGATCTCGACATCAACGTGCTGGTCCGGGCCCTGCATGATGCCGCGCTCACCTGCCCCACCATCGACCTGCTCGCCCTGCGCAGCCGTGCCGAACGGCGTGAACGCGTTCTGGTGGCCGACGGCAATCCCGAGCATCGCTTTGCCATGGTCACAGCACGCATCCTGGCGGGTCGCAGCGATGCGGTAAAACAGCAGATCGCCGACACGCTGTTTGCCGCCCTGAAAGACGGCGTGTCCGGCCTGAACCCTGGTATGGGTCTGGCGCTGGCGGTGGATGTCGTCGAAATCGAACCCGCGACCTTTCGCAAGGAACACAATCTGGCTGGTCTCGTCGAGATCTGATGCTGAAATGACAACGCCCGGCAAGCCGAAACCTGCCGGGCGCGATGGTCGCAGCGTGATCGCCGGTCAGGCGATGTACATGAAGTCGTCGAGAACGATCTGACCACCATTGGTCGGCTTCGAGATGTCGAGATAGTCGATATCTTCAAAAACCGAGAGGTCAATCGTGGTCGGCCCTGTGCCCCAGGTGCCGGAGACATACACCGACGCGCCGTTCGAGCCGGTGAGAACCGCCGTGCCGCTGATGCTGCCGGGATCGCGGATCATGCTCAGAAGCGAGAACGAATCACCGCTTTCGAGCTCGATGCGAATGGTGGTCCCGCCATTGTTCAAACGCAATTCGCTGTCGGCATCCTCGCCGGGAAGCGGAAAAATGAAACCCTGATGATAAATGCCCCAGTCGTAGGAATGCGGCGCAGGGTTGGGATCGGCAATGGGCGTGAACACAAAGCCATCCTCGACGTATCCTTCAGGATTCATGATGCCGTTCAAATAGTTCTGCCCTCCCGTGATGACACCGCTGTCAAAGTCGATATGGCCGTCGCCGCCGGCGCCCGTGGGGCCCGAGGCCTCGACATCAATCGACGCGGAGGAAGCGACCGAAGCCGCACCGTCGGTGACGTCGAACCCGATCGATGCCGTGCCGTCAAAACCGTCGGCTGGATCGAAGGTGAAGGTGTCGTCGCCGTTGTCGATCAGCGTTCCCTGGGAGGGATCGGCGAGCGCGACGTTGGTGACGCCAAGCGTGTCGCCGTCGATATCGCTGGCATTCGCCAGAAGGTCGGCAGCCGAGAAGGTGATCGACGCATCATCGGTGGTGTCGCCAAGATCAATGGGCCCCGAGACCACCGGCACGTCATTGACGTTCTCGACCGTGATGGCGACCGTGGCCGTGGTCTCGTTGCCAAAGACGTCGGTAAACGTATAACTGAAGCCGTCGGCACCGAAGAAGTCGGCATCGGGCGTATAGGTGAAATTGCCCTCTTCATCGATCACAACCGTGCCGTTTTCAGAGTCACCGGCGAGTGTGACCGTGCCATCACGCATGATGTCGTCGTTGCCCAGCACATCGCCCGACAGCACGGTGTCTTCATCCATCAGGAAACTGTCGTCATGGGCCAGCGAAAGCGCGGGCGATAGACCCGTTCCGCCACCCATCTGTTGTGTCGCGTCGGCGTGGGCGGCATAGGACTTTTCATTGCCCCCGCCGTTGCGGACCATACCGTTCGCGTGATTTTCGCCGCCGTTACGAACGAGACCGTTCGCGGCGTTCGGATTCGAACCTTTAGCCATGTCTGCATCTCTCCAAGCATTTCATCAACGTCATACGCGCAGAAGAATTGGAAACCAGCAAGATCAGGAAAAAAAACAGAAATTCGTATTTCAGAAAGATTTTCACTGACATGTAAACTGGCCGTTACAAAATCGGTAACATAGGTTCATGAAGCACGCACAATGCACAACCTCTGGACGTTCACCGCACGTCTGTGTGCTCTGAAGCGGCGGTCGATTCGAAACCATCACCAGGCTGGCGCCGCATGCCGGCCTGGCGTTAACCTGCGGCAGGATCAGGAGAAGACCACATGCAGATGCTCGCCTGCCAACCGTTGGATGCCGACGCTTTTGCGCCCTTCGGTCGTGCCGTGCCCAGACCCTCGGGTTCGCCAACCTCTCAAGGAACCGGATTCGACTGCTGGTTCAACGTTGCCGAGCTGACCGGACAGGATCTGAAGCTGGGTCAGGTCGTGGCGCGCCGTGGCGACGGCACCGTCGCCGCCATGGAACGCCATCCCGATATCGAACTGCTGGTGCCGATCACCGGCCCCATGATCCAGGTTGTCGCACCGGGCCGCGATCTCGCCGATGCCACCGAGCAGCCGCGCGCCGAGGAAGCCATCGCCTTTGTCCTGCAGCCCGGGGAGGCCGTCGTGGTCGCACCCGGTGTCTGGCACAGCGCCGCGATGCCGGTGGATGAGGAAACTCTCTACATGTTCGCGGGTCTGCCCCACGCGCCCGAGCCCGGCCGCGAGGCAAGCCCGTGGATCGGGTTTGCGGCCGACAGTGCGGTCACTGTCGCCGGCTGATCAGCCCCGCCACAGGTTGTCGCCCAACCCTTCGCGGCGCAGTCGGTCGGGGATGATCTGGGTTGCAAAGACGTCCTGCCAGGTCTGGGCGCGCTTGATGCATTCGGCGTCCCCGCCCGTGACCAGAACGCTGGCGGGCAGGGGTACGGAGTTGATCATCGAGGCTTCGCCTTCGGCGTAGAACCCGGCATCAAGCACGGCCATGACCTCGCCGGTGCCAAGATCGCCCGGCACTTGCAGCCCTTCGGCGATGACCGAGGGAATGCAGATGGGACCCACGACATCGGCCTGGCTGTCAGCCTCACGGTGCATGCCCGAGGCGACTGTGACGTGGTTGACGCTGCCTTCCTTGCAGATGGCAGGCAGGTTGTTTTCGCTCGCCTCGACATTGATCCAGCAGAACCCGGCATCGTGTTTGACCAGCCCGACGCGTGTGAGCATCAACGCGGCATTGCCGGCGATGTAGCGGCCGGGCTCCGGCCAGACCGCGATATCCGAGGGATCAAGACCAACCTCTTCAAGCCTGGCCCGCAGCGCCCCGATCGCCGTGGCGGCCTGCTCCTCGATGGGTGCACCCCGAGACTCGGTCGAGCGCGATTCGGGATCGCGTTCGCGCGACCAGCCCCCGCCCATGTCGATGACACGGGGCGGAACACCGGTCGCCCCGTAGATCGCACCGATCATGCGGCCGTACTCGCCATGGAAGGCGGCGTAGTTTTCCAGCAGATTCGACATACGCCCGTAATGGGCATGCCAGCCGGTCCAATCCAGTTCCGGCAGGGTCTTCAGGCGTTCGACCATGGCGATGGCGGTTTCCTGAGTCACACCCCATTTCCAGCGGCGCAGGCCCTCGCGGAAATCGCCCGAGACCGGAAAGGCGTCCGAGGTGAACTCCTCGAACTCCGGCGGCATCACCTTCAGGCGGATGTTGACCGGGATGGTCCTGCCCGTGCGCCGGGCCGCGGCAAGCACGAGATCGATCTCTTCTGCCGCATCCATGTTGACGGTGATGCCCAGTTCTGCGGCGCGGTCGAGTTCCTCAACGGTCTTGTTGCCGCCGTTGAGCGCAATCTTTGCCGGGTCGGCACCGCCGGCAAAGGTTGCCTCGATCTCTGGAATGCCGAAGCAGTCGCCGCCGGCGCCTTCGTCGAACAGCACTGCGCGCACCGCCATGTTGGGACAGCACTTGATTGCGAACATGACGTTGACCGGTCCCGGCCAGACCGCCTGAAAGGCATCACGCGCCCGGCGATAGTTGCCGCGCAACGTCGCTTCGGAAAAGACAAACAGCGGCGACCCGAACCGCTCCACGACATCGCTCGCGCGCATCTCTTCGATCATCAGCACACCGTCAACATCGACCCGCAAGTGGTCGTTGGCCGTCAGCACGGCCTGAAGGGATTGGGCAGGTGTGGTCATGGTGTCTCCTTGTCTCGGGTTCATGGTTCACCTGATCCGTCATGAGGACAAGTGACTTGACCACAACTTTGACATGTGGGATATGCGCGCCCCGCATCGGATTGGCCGGTGCGGTCGAAAGGATGAATCCGATGATTCGCTTCCTGCAGGATAATCGCTGGCACGACGCCGACAGCCCGACGGGACTGTCATGCGGCGTCGCGCCGACATGCGTATTCCTGGAGAAGCGTTTGACAACGATGCGGTAAACCCAACCGCATCGACCGGAACATCCGGACGAATCAGACCCCTTCAGGCAACCGCCAGGAGGGGTTTTTTTGTTGCCCGGTGTCAGCCACCGGGAAGGAGGAGGAAAAGGAAGATGGAAGACAAGTCGCAGATCATCGAAACCCGTGGTGCACCCATCCGGGCGTGGATCGACGGCGTGCCGGTCGAGGAGCGGGCGCGCTAGCAGGTCAAGAACATCGCCGCCATGCACTTCGTGCACATCCATGTCGCGGTCATGCCCGACGTGCATCTGGGCCGTGGTGCCACGATCGGTTCGGTCATTCCCACAAGGGGTGCCATCATTCCGGCGGCCGTGGGTGTCGATATCGGTTGCGGCATGATGGCCTGGCGCACCAGCGTGACGGCAGACCAGCTTCCCGACAGTCTGGCCGCAATTCGGTCGGGCATAGAAAAGGCCGTACCCCATGGCGGGATCGGTCCCAAGGGCGGCTGGAAGAACGGTGTGCCTGATCCCATCGCCAGGCAGTTCGTCAAAAGCGGTCTCTCCGAACGCCTCGGACGCATTGCCGACAAACGGCCCGCGATCGGCCAGGCCAACCATGTCATTCACATGGGTTCACTGGGCACCGGGAACCACTTCATCGAGCTCTGCCTGGATGAGGAGGACCGCGTGTGGGTGATGCTCCATTCCGGCAGCCGTGGTGTGGGCAACGGTATCGGCACGCTCTTCATCGAAGAGGCGCGCAACATGCTGGCCCAGCGTGAAGGGGCAGCTGCGGTACCAGACCAGGACCTTGCCTGGTTCGAGGATGATGAACCTGTGTTCGCCGACTACGTCGAGGCGGTCGGATGGGCTCAGGATTTCGCTCGGGCCAACCGGGAAACCATGATGGAGGCCGTCCTGGCGGCATTGCGCGAGCACCTGCCCGCGTTCACGGTCGATGCGGCGGCCGTCAACTGCCACCACAACTATGTTGCTCGTGAGCATCACTACGGTGCCGATGTCTGGGTCACCCGCAAGGGCGCAGTGCGCGCCGGCGAGGGTGAGATGGGCATCATTCCAGGCTCCATGGGCGCGAAGTCGTTCATCGTGCGTGGCAAGGGCAATGCCGCATCGTTCTGCTCCTGCTCCCATGGGGCCGGGCGGGCGATGAGCCGAACGGCGGCACGCAAGGCCTTCACGGTGGAGGATCACGCGCTTGCAACCGCCGGCGTGGAATGCCGCAAGGACAAGGGTGTGATCGACGAGACACCCGCGGCCTACAAGTCGATCGATGCCGTGATGGCGGCGCAGTCGGATCTGATCGACGTGGTGCACACGCTCAAGCAGGTCGTATGCGTGAAGGGTTAGGCGCTCCTTCTCTTCCTCAGTCTGACCCTTCGAGCAGGAGTCGGAGCTCTTCGTTAAAGCGCTCCGGCTCCTCGACCTGCACCAGATGGCTGGCTCCCGGTATCGGGCACAGGCGATTATGGGGCAGAACTTCGGCAAGCCAGCGGCTGGTTTCGTCGACGCGGGGCAGGTCTGCTTCGCCGTAAATCAGCAGGACCCGGGCCTGAATGGCGGCGAGTTCATCCGTGATTGTCCTGAGCGAAATGCGATCCCAGTGGAGTGTTCTGACCGTCATCAGCGCGCCGTGATGGGACTGATGGAGCGTGCGTTCCAGGTAGTCGTCCCAGCGCCGGGGGTGTTTGGCGGCCAGGGTTGCATTGGCGATGTCATCACGGAACCAGCGCGCCGACCCTTCGCCCGCGCCATCGACCAGCATGGCGATCTCCTGGTTCAGACCGGCGTGATAGGCCGCCCGTTCTGCATCATCATGGGGTCCGGAACTGACACCACAGAGGGTGAGCGAAGCCAAGCGGCGGGGATGACGGCAGGCAAACATCAGGCTGGTGAAGCTGCCCATGGAACAACCGACCAGATGAAAGCCGTCAAGGCCCAGATGATCGGCGAGCTGTTCGAGATCACGGGTGGAGCGGTCCTGGCCATAGGAGGCCTTGTCCGGGGGTACGTCAGAGGGGGCAAAGCCGCGCGCGGCGTAACGGATGCAGCGGGATGTCGGCGCAAAGGCCGCGACCTGATCGTTCCAGCTTCTGGGGTCACCGCCGAACTCGTGGGCAAAGACCACGACCGGGCCGGAGGCATGGCCGCTGTCGTCGTACCAGAGACGCACACCGTCATCGGTGGTGAGGTAAGGCATCACGCATCGCTTTCGTCGTCGTAGCCGCCGCGCAGGACATAGTCATAGGAGACCGGCATCTGGAGCGCTTCTTCGCGGCCCAGCGCCATGGCGGCGTGCCAGGGCCAGTAGGCATCATGCAGCGAGGCGGTGGCAATCAGCGCCAGGTCGGCCTCGCCATTGGTGATGATCCCGTTGGCTTCATCGGGGCGCATGATGGCGCCGACCGCCGCGGTGGCGATGCCGGCCTCGTGGCGCACACGCTGGGCGAACGGCACCTGCCAGAGCGGGCCGGAGGGATAGGACTCGTCGGGCACGTTGAAGCCGGAGCTGCAATCGATCATGTCCACGCCCTCAGCCTTGAGCAGGCGCGCCAGGGCGACGGTGTCTTCCAGGGTCCAGCCGCCGTCCTTCCACTCGACACAGGAAAGGCGGATGAGCAGCGGCATGGCATCGGGCATGACCCTGCGGCAGGCACGTACTATTTCGATGCAGAACCGGATGCGGCTGTTGAAGTCGCCACCCCAGGCGTCATCGCGCCGGTTGGTGAAGGGCGAGAGGAATTCGTTGATCAGGTAGCCATGGGCACCATGAATCTCCACAAGATCAAAGCGCGCCTCGACCGAGCGGCGCGCGGCCTGACCGAAGGCTCCGATCACCCCGGTGATGTCGTCCTCCGTCATGGCGCGCGGCGTGTGGGTGATCGCGCCATCGGGCGCATCGAAAGCCTCAGCCATGGGCGCGATGGCTTCCCAGGGACCTTCGTCGGCCAGCAGCGTGCGGTCGCCCAGCCAGGGTTCGTTGACGTTGGCTTTGCGTCCGGCATGGGCGATCTGCATGCCCGTGGCCGCGCCCTGTTCACGACAGAACTCCGTGATGGCGGCCAGCATGGGGATGTGTTCGTCCTTCCAGATGCCCAGGCAACCCGGCGTGATACGGCCGCGCGCCTCGACCCCGCTGGCCTCCGCGATCACCAGCCCGGCGCCGCCGACCGCACGGCTGCCCAGATGCACGAGATGCCAGTTCTCGGCAAAGCCATCCTCGCTGGCGTACTGGCACATCGGTGAAATCCCGATGCGGTTGCGCAGGGTAAGACCACGCAGGGTGAGGGGGTCGAAGAGGTCGGCCATGGGATGCTCCTGAAACTGTCTCTGTTTCCCTAGAGCATGTGACAGCCATGGCCAACCCGCATGCGCAGGCTCGCAACACGCGCAAACTGCATTAGAGTGTGCCCACCAGCACCGGAGCATCCATGGCCGCCGTCCAACTCGACCGACCCGTCAAGAAACGGGGGATTGCCGCGTGGTGCCTGTTCGACTGGGCCAATTCGCCCACGCCGACCGTGGTCGTCACCTTTGTCTTCGCACCCTATTTCGCACGCGGCATTGTCGGGAACGAGGCCGAGGGGCTGGCGCTGTGGAGCTGGGGCATTGCCGCTTCGGCGTTGATCATTGCCGTGCTGTCGCCGATCACCGGTGCCATTGCCGATGCCTCTGGACCGCGCAAGCCCTGGCTGGGGTTCTTCAGCGCCATCACGATCCTGGCGACGGCGGGCCTGTGGTTTGCCGCACCCGATCCGTTCTGGATCATCCCGACGCTGATCCTGGTTGCCCTGGTCAATGTCGGGTTCGAGACCGGCACGGTCTTCAACAACGCCATGCTGCCGGACCTGGCCGAACCCAAGAACATCGGGCGGCTGTCGGGCTGGGCCTGGGGCCTGGGGTATGCTGGAGGCATCGCGTGCCTGTGTGCCGCGCTCTTCATCTTCATCATGCCCGCCCAGGCCCCCTTCGGTCTGAACAAGGCAAACTCCGAACATGTGCGCGTGGTCGCCCTGCTGGTGGCAGGCTGGTACCTCTTCTTCGGCTGGCCGCTCTTCGTGTGGGCACCCGACCGCGTGTCGTCGCGTGTCACGATCGGTGCTGCAACCCGCAACGGCATGCGCCGCCTGGTCGAGACCGCGCGCGAACTGGGCCGCCACAAGAACATCGTGCGTTTCCTGATCGCGCGCCTGCTCTATATCGACGGCCTCAACACACTGTTTGCGCTGGGCGGGGTTTACGCCGCCACGACCTTTGCCATGGACGAAGAAGGCGTTTTGACCTTTGCCATCGCGCTCAACATCTCCGCTGGGCTGGGCGCTTTCGGTTTTGCCTGGATGGATGACCGGGTCGGTGCACGCAAGACGCTCTTCCTGACCCTGTCCTGTCTGATCGTGGTCAGCGCAGCAATCCTGATCGTCGAGGACGTCCTGTGGTTCTGGATCCTGGGTCTGGTGCTGGGCCTTTTCATCGGCCCGGTGCAATCGGCCAGCCGCTCGCTGATGGCGCGCATGACGCCGCCTGATATGACCGGCGAGATGTTCGGGTTCTTTGCCCTGTCAGGCAAATTCACCAGCTTTGCCGGACCCCTGCTGGTCGGCCTGGTTGCCTTTGCCACCGACAGCCAGCGCCTGGGCATGGGCGTCATCGTTGTCCTGATGCTGCTGGGCCTGCTGATCCTGCGCACGGTCCCGGAACCGGGACGGGATTGACCTGGCTCAGCAGGGGAAGTCCGGCCGCGCGCGGGTTTCGTCGGGTGTGAGGTGTTCCACCACCTGCACGACATCCTCTAGCGTGATCGCAGGATAGTGTTCGCGCATGCCATCCAGCATCACGGTGTCGGGCCAGTCATCCTCGCGCCCGACAAAGGCGGCAGCATCACGCAACGGCACATCCGTGCAGCGTGTGACCCAGACCACCACGGTCCGGTCGGGTGCACCATCACAGACATAGGTCATGTAGCCGTGACGAATCCGGGTCTCGCGCCAGCGGATGGTGGAGGTCTTGGCTCCGCTCAGGACGTCGGGAAACAGGCGTGGCACGACGCCCAGCGTCTGCACGGCTAAAGAGACTCGCCGCGCATCAGGCGGGGCAGCTTGCCGACAGTACCCATGGCGTGGCGCATGAAGAGCTTCTTGAGCGGCGGCACGCGGTTAACCGCGGCAAGGCCCAGATCACGCGCCAGGGCGACGGGCGGAAGGGCATTGGAGAACAGCCGGTTCAGGCTGTCGGTCACGGCCACCAGCGCCATCATGTCGGTACGGCGCCAGCGGGCATAGTTGGCGAGCAGGCTGGCATCGCCGGGCTCGAGCCCCAGGCGCCGGCCATCGGCCAGCACTTCGGCCAGCACGGCGCAATCGCGGATGCCCAGATTGAAGCCCTGGCCCGCGATGGGATGGATGGCATGGGCGGCATCCCCCAGCAGCGCGAAGCGATGGTCGGTGTAACGGTCCGCCAGCACCAGACGCAGGGGATAGTTCCAGACCGGGCCGACCAGTTCGAGCTCACCCAGAAAATCACCGAAACGCCAGGCAATCTCTTCAAGAATGTCGTCGCGTTCCAGCGTCATGACCCGGTTGGCGATGGCGTCCTTCTCGGTCCAGACCAGAGAAGCCAGGTTGCCGGGGATGGGCAGGATGGCAAAGGGGCCCGACGGCAGGAACCGTTCATGGGCAATGCCGCGATGGGGTCGTTCGTGACGCACCGTGCAGACGATGCCCTGCTGGTGATAGGCGTGGTTCCAGTGGCTGATGCCGGCACTTGTGCGCATGGGTGACATCGCGCCGTCACAGGCCACGACCAGGGAACAGGCAAGGCTGGCGCCGTCGGCCATGGCAAGGCTCGCGCCGTTGCCATCGCGCGTCATGTCGGTGACCTCGGCAGGGGCAAGAACACGCACGCCCGGCGTGGCGGCCAGCGTTGCATCCAGGGCGCGTCGGATGAACCGGTTTTCCAGAATCCAGCCCAGCGGTTCGTCACCGACATCGGCATGGTCGTAATGCAGGAAGAGCGGCACATCGCGATCCGAGACACGGATCTCCAGAATCGGTTCGCCGTGTTCGGCCATGCCGTCCCAGGCACCCAGGGCGTCGAGCACCAGCTTGGAGCAATAGGCGATGGAGGAAACCCGGCCATCAAAGGCATCAGTCAGTTTCGCGGCGGGGTCGCCCCGTTCCACGATCACGACGTCAAAGCCGGCGCGGGCCAGCGCCAGCGCCGCCGTCTGTCCGTTCAGGCCGCCACCCACGATGGCGATATCGCAACGATCTGTCATGGTCGCCATTCAACACCCGTCCGGCCCCGGCGCCAAGCACTGTTGACCAGCCTGTCGACCCGGAGCGGCACACCCATCCGGCTTTCTATCCATTGAGTCATTCTCCGACTTGATCGGAGAATCCATGCACGGACCATTCCACCACGCCACACACCGTCATGGGCGCATGCCGCATCGCAACAGCATGGGTCCTCCGGTCAAGCCGGAGGACGACAAATGGGGGAGGAGACGTCAGCCAGAACCACCCGGTCGCTCTCGCTCTTGCCCATCGTGCTGCGCTTCTCTCTCAACCTCCCTTGTCATCCCCGACCTGATCGGGGATCCATGCACGGACCTCTCCACCGCCCCATTATCGTCATGGGCGAAGGCCGCCACGCTGCGGCGGGTCCTCCGGTCAAGCCGGGCGACGACAAACGGGGGAGGCGACGTCAGCCAGAACCACCCGGTCGCGCCCGCTCCTGCCCATCGTGCTGCGCTTCTCTCTCAACCTACCTTGTCATCCCCGACTTGATCGGGGATCCATGCACGCACCTTTCCACCACGCCACACACCGCCATGGGCACATGCCGGGACGCAACAGCATGGGTCCTCCGGTCAAGCCGGAGGACGACAAAGGAGAGAGGCGACATCAGCCCGAAACACCCGTTCGGGTTGCCGCCACTGGCCGCAGCACGCGCACGGTGCTAGCAAGATGACAACATGCGGGAGAAGACCATGGACAAGGCCTGGCACGAATTGACGGCGATGGAACTGGGTGCGGGAATCGCAAAGGGCGTGATCGACCCGGTCGATTTGGCCGAGTTTTTCCTGGAACGTATCGCAACAGAGGACCCTGAACATCGGGTGTTCATCCGCATGGCCGAGGACCGCACAAGGGCCGAAGCACAGGCCGCACGCCAGCGTCAGAAGGACGGTCTGCGCCGGGGACCGCTGGATGGCGTGCCGGTCTCCTGGAAGGATCTGGTCGATGTCGTCGGCGTGGAAACGACCATGGCGACCACCGCCCTGAAGGGCCGCGTGCCCGATCGCGATGCCGTGCTTCTGGCCCGCGCGACCCATGCCGGCACGGTCTTTCTGGGCAAGACCAACATGACCGAGTTTGCGTTCTCCGGGCTGGGCATCAACACGACCCACGGCACGCCCGCCAATGCCTGCGACGCCGAGACACCCCGCATCCCCGGCGGCTCCTCTTCCGGTGCGGGTGTGGCAGTCGCGCGCGGCCTGGGGCCCATCGGCATCGGCAGCGATACCGGCGGGTCGGTGCGTATCCCCGCCTCGGTCAACGGCGTGGTCGGCCTCAAGACAACCATCGGTGCCCTCACGACCGAGGGCGTGATGCCGCTCTCGCCCCTGCTCGATACCGTGGGCCCGCTCACCGCCGACATCGCCGATGCCGCGGCCATGTGGTCGGTGCTGTCGGGCCGGCCCCTGGCGGACCTCGCCACTTGCGACCTGAAGGGCAGGCTCTTCATTGCGGTCAACGATCCGCTCTGGCAGGGCGTTGATCCCGGCATCGACCGGGCCTGCCGCGAGGCCACCGCCAAGCTGGAAGCCGCGGGCGCACGCGTGGAATGGCACGACGTGCCCGAACTGGCCGAGGCCATGGAGGCGATGATCACCATGGGCGGGCTGGTCACCACCGATGCGTGGTCGTGCTGGTCGGACCTGATCGAGGCCAATCCCGATGTCATCTATCCGCCCATGCTGCCGCGGTTCCAGTCTGGCATGAAGCAGGCAGGGCACGATCTGCTGCGCCTGATGCGCCGCCTGGACGATCTCTCGGCCAGCCTGCACCGCAAGCTGGCTGGCTGCGACGCCATGATCGCACCGACCGTGCCGGCAAGCCCGCCGGCCATCGCCGATCTGATCGATGACCTCGGCGCCTACAACAAGGCCAACGGCATGGCCCTGCGCAACACCACGCCCGGCAACCTCACCAAGGTCTGCGCGCTCTCCATTCCCTGCGGCGCAGACGACAACGCCATGCCCGCCGGCCTGATGCTGATGCAGCGCCCCCTCCAGGAAGAAGCCCTGCTGCGCGTAGGCAAGGCGGTGGAGACCGCGCTCACCAACGGCTCATGAGTTCTCCGATCGACTACCTCTTGCCGGAGGCAGCAAAGACCTATCCGGGTCCACGCGTGGGTGTAGGCGAACCGGGCCCGCAAACCGTTTCCCTGCGAGGCGATCCCGTTCTCAGGGGCATCGGCCTTCTTGTCGCCGCCATGATTGTCTTCGCACTGGCCGGGCTGGTCGAACCTCACTTTGGGCAAGCCTTCCGCATCGAAGGGCGTCTTCTCGGCTTGTCTCTGGGGGTGCTCGGTGCTGCCGTGGCCCTGCGCGTGACGGGGCGCTCTCTGAACCTCGCTGCATCGGCAAGCCCCTTGCACCTCACGGCACGTGCCCTGGCTCTCTTTACCGTTGTCTTTTGCCTTCTGGCCCTGCTTCACCTGCCAGATGCGCCGATGGGGACGCTTCGGAATATCCTGGCATCTGCCACGTTCTGGTATCTCGGGCTTGTGCCGGTGGTTGTGGTTCTTCTTGCGCGCACGTTCATGCGCCGACGTATCCCTGTGCGGACTGTTGTGGCGGTCCTGTTTCTCGCCGGCATCGAGGTGGTTTTTCTGCGGGTCTTTGATGGCCTCGTGCCGACCGGTTTCCTCTGGCGGCTGGAGAAGCTGTTTGCGCCGGGAACACTGTGGCTTTGGCCGCTGGTTTTGGGCCTCGCAGTTTTCTTACTTCTCTCACGCGTTTGCGCCCGTCGCTCCGGCTTGGCGTCCCTCCTGTTCTGGGATGGATTGACCATCCTTTGTGCGCTTGTGGTCTTCCTGGCGCTCGGGAGCGCAAGACCGATACAGATCTCATTCGCACCGTTTGTCGTCTCTGCGGTATTTATGACAGCAGGCTGGACCATGGCTGCCAGAGCGCTCTCATGGGCGCCAGCGGAAACCTTGGCGCCATTCCTGGTGACCAAGACCGCCTTCCTGGCCATTGTGGCGGGATCGGGATTGGGCACAGTTCCCTTCGCAGTCGAGTACATCGCCAATCCCATCATTATTATTCCATACGAATTACTGTCCCCGTTGTGGGTTGGCATCGCGCTGGCCATCGTCTTGCTGGTGCTGTTCAGACAAGAAAGGGCGGTGCGTTGGCGGGCCATGCAACCGGGAAAAGCCGCTGAAGATTCGACTGCCGATGCCCCGAGGCCGATATGGCCAGGGGACAAACCTCTGAAGGCCGTCCACTGCCTGATCATCGGCAGCGGCTTGATCGGATTGGCGGCAGTCATCGATGCACAGACCGGTTTCAGCCTCGCGATCGAAGGCCGCGTCCTTGCCTATGCCGTGGGTGGGCTGTTGCTCGCGATCCTGACGCGTTCGGGCGGGCGGTTGCATGGTCTGGCACCAGCGCGTCCACTTGGCCTCTTTGTCGTGCGCATTGCCGCCCTCCTGTTGGCCTGATGGGTTCTGATTCCGTGGCTACATGTTACTGAGGGAGCCGAAATGGGCGACGCCCATGCAGCAGCGCCTGCATACTGGGCACTGGCATTTCTACCATTTTCGATCTGTCTGCTGGCCGGGCTTTTCCTGCGTGAGAAACTGACACGTTTCTCTCTTGTCGCGGTCGTCATGTTTACACTGACAGAGATTTGCCTGCTGCATCTGGCCTATTGGTCCACGCTTGTGCCCACCCCGGCCTACGCCATGTGGATGGTTGCGTTCTTCCTCAACAGCGATGCAATCGAACTGTGGGGCGGGCTCCTGGGACTGGCGGCCTACTTCGTTCTCACACGTCGGCTGGCCCCTACCGCTGGATACCGGTCGCTCCTCTTCTGGGACTGCCTCGCTCTTCTGGGCGCCATCGGATTGATCTTGCTTCAGGCGCGCTGCCCGCAACGGCCATCTTTCTGACCGCAGGATTTGACCCCGGCATCATGAACAGGGCCCAAAGTGTTCTGGGATACCTGCTTCTGGGCGCTGCGGGTTGGGCAATGCTTCTCGCCGCATTTGCCCGTGCTGAGGCAACCCGGCTTGCTCCGTTCATGTGGGGCAAGACCGTGGTCCTCCTCTTGTTTCTGATCTTTGTGGGAACGCACGAGACCGAGCTTAGGCAAGCATCCGCGCTTGAAATGATCGATCCATTTGTCTCGATCGTCTATCCGTACGGCAGCTCGGAACCTATCGTTTCCCTGACCTTGCCCATCTATTGGGTGGCCCTGTTCATCG
>CALIUG010000071.1 GCA_938048755.1 uncultured Alphaproteobacteria bacterium | reverse complement strand
GCAACTTGGGCAAGCCTGTTTCAACCGCCTTAGTCATACCGCCCAGCGTTTCAACTTCATCAATAATGTCGCGGGCCGCTTTAACCAACTCATCGGTGAGTGACTCGACATAATAAGAGCCAGCCAAGGGATCAACCACATTGGTGATGCCAGTTTCCTCCTGAATAACCAGCTGCGTATTGCGCGCGATACGCGCTGAAAAATCTGTCGGTAACGCGAGCGCCTCATCAAAGGAATTGGTATGCAATGACTGGGTACCTCCCAACACCGCCGACATCGCTTCAATGGTGGTGCGCATCACATTGTTATAAGGGTCTTTACTGGTCAGGCTGACACCAGAGGTCTGGCAATGGGTGCGCAGCATGGAGGATTGCGGCTTCTTCGGCGCAAAGGGTTCCATCTGGCGCGCCCAGAGAACACGGGCAGCGCGCAGCTTGGCGACCTCCATGAAGAAGTTCATGCCGATGGCAAAGAAGAACGAAAGGCGGGGCGCAAACTGGTCGATATCAAGGCCGCGCGAGGTTGCCGCGCGCACGTAATCGACACCGTCGGCAATGGTGAAGGCCAGCTCCTGCACCGCCGTCGCACCGGCTTCCTGCATGTGGTAGCCGCTGATCGAGATGGAGTTGTAGCGCGGCATATGCGCTGCGGTATGAGCAATCACATCGGCCACGATGCGCATGCTGGGTGCGGGCGGATAGATATAGGTGTTGCGCACCATGAACTCTTTGAGGATGTCGTTCTGGATGGTGCCGGAAAGCTGATCCTGGCTCACGCCCTGCTCTTCACCGGCCACCACGAACATCGCAAGCACCGGCAGCACCGCACCGTTCATGGTCATGGAGACCGACATCTGGTCGAGCGGAATGGAGTCGAAGAGAATCTTCATGTCCTCGACGCTGTCGATTGCCACACCGGCCTTGCCGACATCGCCGACAACCCGTTCATGATCGCTGTCGTAACCGCGATGGGTCGCCAGATCGAACGCGACGGAAAGGCCCTTCTGGCCACCGGCCAGGGCCTGACGATAGAACGCGTTGGATTCTTCAGCGGTCGAGAAGCCGGCATACTGGCGGATGGTCCAGGGCCGGTTGGCATACATGGTTGCACGCACACCGCGCCGGTAAGGCGCAACACCAGGCAGCGCCTCAGCCTCACCGGATACGGTCTGATCGGCATCCGTATAGAGCGGATTGATCGCCAGCCCTTCGGGCGTCTGCCAGACGAGATCGTCCAGGGGCGTATCTTTCAGTTCCTTTTGCGCCAGGGCGCGCCAGGATTCGGGCGCATCATCGGAAAATCCGCTCATCGGCTTGAAACCATCCATCTCGCAAGTGCGAGATGAGTATGGGTTCGGTCTGTTGGGCCGTCAATGTGCCTTGCCGAACCCCCGTTTCGCTGGCATCACCGATCAACCAGTCTTCTGACTGAAGCGAAACATGGGGAGAGACCCGTGGTGAGCCAGGAACTGATTCACGCTATCCAGACCTGGGCGCTGGATCATCCGGCCGTCTTTGTCTCGGGGATGTTTCGCAGCGGCACGACACGCCTTTATGCGGTTCTGCAAAATGCGCCGGACTTTCGTCGCGCCAACGGTGTGGTCAACGAATCCGCCCTGGTGCATCATCTCGAAGGTCTCGACAACTGGCGATCCAGCGAGCGGCTGACCCGGCATCTCGACATTACCGCAATCGAACCCTGCAGCTTCGACAACCTTCTGGCAGCGACGCGCCGCTGGCCCGAGCCATGGCGCAGGACAACCCTGGTGCGCGGATTTCACCATTGTGCCTGCCAGCGCTTGTCCGTGCGCCGACTGGCTGAAAAAACGCCCGGCAACGAGATGCATTCGGCTCTGCTCAAGAACGCTTTTCCACGGGCGCGTTTCATCTATGTGTTACGTCATCCCATCGACGTCTTTGCTTCCATGCGCGCCGTCGAACGACGCGAAGTGGAGCGTGGTGTTCCCGAAGATCATCTGGCCTGGTGGCGCATGCCGCCCGAACAATTCGCCAGCACGTGGGTGCAGAGCATCAATGCCGCACTGCTGATGCATGAAGCCATGCCGGGTGAGGTCTCGAGTGTGCGTTATGAGGATTTCATCTCCGATCCTGCCGGGATCATGAAACAGCTGTTTGCCTTTGTCGTCACGCCGTTCGATCTGTCTTACCTGCAGGCCCAGGCGGGCAGTGAGAACTGGGGCAATTGGGAACCACACCTCAAGGATCCCATTGCACACACAGGTGCGCGATGGCAGGACCGCATCACAGGCGATGAAGCAGCCATCATCCAGCAGGTGGCCGGCGACATGATGGCACGCATCCGATATGCGCCCTACGCCATCTGAACCTGTGTGATCCCGAATCGAACGGAGATAACCCTAGGCGCTGATGTGCTCGAGGTGCACGTCACAGGGTGATCCGTCACCGCCGTTTGTCGGATAGACATCGTCCGGGCAGGCCGAAAAGACCATCAGGCAGTCCATCATGGCCTTCACCTCAACATAGCCACCCGGCGGGCAGGTCGGCCTGATGTAATCGATGGTCCGGCCATCACGCACCGGTGCCAGCATGAAGAGGTTCCAGGGCGCCGGCGTGACGGCGCAGGATCGACCCTCACCGGCAAGCGCCGTCGCCAGGTTTGCCGCACAATTGGGGTGATCGTTGCCCGCCCCTGACCGCGCATACATGGCAGCACTGCAGGCCGCGATCAGCGTGTCGTGACCGCCACCGGAAGTATCGTCCAGAATTTCGAGAATAGGCCGGTAGAGATTGGTGACCAGGATATCGCCGGTATCGAAGGTGATCTTCTGGAGCACCTCGCGGCAATGCTCCATGGACAACAGGTCGTCCTGCCCGTCGGTAGCGAAGGCCCAGGTATCGAGAACCTGGGTTCCGGTCGTGTTGGTGATCCGCAACCTGTCGCCCTTTGTCATACCAAGGGCGTAACCCCGGGCGGCAGGCACCGTTGCTTTCATTCGCCTTCTCCCGTGAACCCGGAGCTCACGCGACTGGATCAGTTACCCAGCGAACCCCAGCCGGCCGTGAAGCCGGTGAGCGAGAGCGGCAGGGATGCAGGCTGGCCCACGGTGTCATAGATCGTAATGGAGGCCTGATTGCCGGCCTTCATGCTGCCCAGAACATCGGCCGTCAGCGTGACCTGGGTCATGCAGCCGTCCACGAAGCAGGTCAGGAAACCGACGGTTCCAAGATCAATGCCATCGATGTTCATGTTGAGGCCATTGGGCAGCAGCACGCCCAGCGGCACTGTGATGCGCAGCAGGGGCTCGGCTGCTGCCGGACTTGCTGCAATGACCGTCATGACCCTCTCGCCATTGGCCTGCATGTCGACGGCCTGAAAGAGGAAACACTCCTCAAGTCCCATGGCGTCCAGGGCACAGTGCTTCTGCCAGTCACCGTGGGTTTCACGCAGCGTATCGGGCATGGAATCGGTCAGTTCCTGCGCCAATGCAGGAAAACTTCCCAAAAACCCAACGACAACAATCAATCTGGCAACAAGGCGCATGGTGTTTCCAATCTGGACACAGGTCTGGAGCAAGGACAGAGAACAATCTTGGTCAGGATACAAGGCAAAAATGCGTCATTACGGGATTCTAGAACACACAAAAGGCAAGCCTGTTCCCGGCGTCACACGTCATGCTAGGTTGCGCGCCTGCCCCGCATAGGATCTACCCTGAGGATATGAGCATGGACGACAACGGTATCAACTATCCCGACCGGCCCAACGATCTCGAATCGTTCTGGATGCCCTTCACGACCAACAAGGGATTCAAGCAGTCACCCAAGCTGCTCTCGAGCGCAAAGGACATGCATTATCAGACCCCTGACGGCCGCCAGATCCTGGACGGCACGGCGGGTCTGTGGTGCTGCAATGCCGGCCATGGCCGCGAGAAGATCGCAGAGGCCATCAAGGCCCAGGCGGACCGCATGGATTTCGCCCCGACCTTCAACATGGGCCATCCCGCCGCCTTCGAATTCGCCAACCGTCTGGTCGAACTCATGCCGGGCACGCTGGACCATGTGTTCTTCACCAACTCCGGTTCCGAATCGGCCGACACCGCGCTGAAGATCGCGCTGGGTTACCACTATGTGCGTGGCAACGGCTCCAAGACACGCCTGATCGGGCGTGAGCGCGGTTATCA
The DNA here is from genome assembly GCA_938048755.1 of uncultured Alphaproteobacteria bacterium. GTDB lineage: Bacteria > Pseudomonadota > Alphaproteobacteria > SP197 > SP197 > SP197. The sequence continues at coordinate 61 of CALIUG010000071.1, read as the reverse complement.
CGGCACCAACTTCGGCGGCACCTCGGTCGGCGGCATCGTCAAGAACCGCCAGTTCTATGGC
>CALIUG010000070.1 GCA_938048755.1 uncultured Alphaproteobacteria bacterium | reverse complement strand
GCCGGCAAAACCCGAGACAGGTCAGGACCGCATTTCCACCCGGACGCCCGCACAGGTCGCGATTGTTCCGCTCGCCATGCCCATGCTTTCCGGGCCCGGCACCCTGACCAAGGTGATGCTGGAGACCCACGACACCGTCGGCATTGCAGACGACATCTATGTCGTTGTCGTCATCGCCATCGTGCTGATGATCGCCGCGGTCATCCTTCTGTCATCCAATGTCATCGCCCGCATTCTGGGCGATCTCGGCCTCCAGATCATGTCCCGGCTTTCTGGACTGATCGTCGTTGCCATCGGCGTGGAAGTTCTGGTTTCGGGCATCTACGGTCATCTCGATGTCTTTGGTGTCATTGGTACATGACGAGGGCAGACGCTGAAACGCCCTTGCCAGAGATCGACAGCAGTCTGGTTCGCCAGCTAGAGGAGGCGAGTTATCGGGCATGGCCCTCCCTGAGGACCGAACGCCTCGGTGGCTGGTTGCTGCGATCCGCAAACGGGCACACCAGACGTGCCAATTCCGTCAATGTCCTTGAACGTGACGACGGTGCGTCACTTTCCGAAAGAATTGTCCTTGCAGAAAAGTATTACGCCTCCCTGGCGCTACCCGTCATCTTTCGCCTGACCCCGCTTTCAGAACCGGAATTGGATGGCCTGCTCGAAGCGCGCGGGTATCAGAAATGCGACCGCACCTTGACCATGTTCGGCGAGGCACAGGTTGCGGAGCAGAAGGACGCTACGGTGACGCTTGAAACTGCCCCGTCAGCCAGATGGTTCGAAGGGTTTTGCGAGAACAGTCCGGTGCCGCCGGAGAACCGGCAGACCCTGCGTTCCATGCTGGATCGCGTGGAAGGCCACGTCTGTTATGCCTCGGTTATGGAGGCGGGCCGGGCGGTCGCGTTCGGCATGTCGGTTGTGGAAGGTCAACGTGCGGGTTTCTTCGAAATTCTGGTCGCGCCAGACCGACGTGGCTCGGGATTGGGACGCCGGATCGTGCAATCGCTGATGGCCTGGGCGAATCAGGATATGGGTGCGACGGAGATGTGGCTGCAGGTGGTTGCCGACAACGCACCGGCCGTCACACTTTATCGGTCCTTCGGATTGGAGCCGATTTATGCCTATCATTATCGGATCAAACCGAACGTGTGAGCGGATCCCAACCGTGCTTCTCGAACCGACGGAGAGCTGACCATGAAAACGCCACGTCTGACCTGTGCACTTACCTTTGACTTTGACGCCATGTCCGTGTGGATCGGTTCCTACAAGTCCAAGAATCCCAGCGAGATTTCGCGCGGCGAGTTTGGTGCCGTGGCTATTCCGCGCATCCTCGATCTGCTCAAACGTCACGACATTCCAGGAACCTTCTGCATTCCGGGCCACACGGCCTATGCCTATCCCGATCTGGTGAAACGCATTCACGACGGCGGGCACGAGATTGCCCATCATGGCTGGGTGCATGAAAACCCGGCTGATTTCGATGAGGTGGGAGAACGGGCCAACATGGAACGTGGCTTCGAGGCACTGCACCAGGCCTGTGGCGTGCGTCCGACAGGTTATCGGTCGCCGGCCTGGGATTTCAGCGACAACACCACCAACATTCTCCAGGAATTCGGCTTTCAGTACGATTCCAGTCTGATGGGGGATGACTACACGCCCTACTACATGCGTGCGGGCGATCAGGCCCCGGATGATGCGCCCTATGTCTTTGGCAAGACGATCGACATCGTGGAGCTGCCGATTACCTGGACCCTGGACGATTTTCCGTACTTCGAGCTTGATTCAACCGGCAGCGGGCTGAAACCGGCCTCTCTGGTTGAAGAGATCTGGCGTGACGAGTTCGCCTTTGCCTATCGCGATGTTCCCGGTGGCCTGTTCAATCTTACCATGCACCCCCAGGTGATCGGTCGCGGTCACAGGCTGATGATGCTGGAGCGTTTGATTGATTTCTTTGCGGGCCATGAGGACGTCAAGTTCGACACGCTTGGTGGCTATGCTTCGCAATGGCGCAATGCCAACCCCATGGAATCCTGGTTGCAATCAGGTTCGATTCACGCCCGATCGGGCTGAAATGCCTTCTGATGCATCGCTACGACTACATCGTTGTGGGTGACGGATCGGCGGGCTGCACGATCGCCGCTCGGCTGAGTGAGGACCCTGACTGCGCCGTCCTGTTGCTTGAAGCCGGCAGGTCGGGAGCATCGATTTCAAACGACGAGCAGATCCTGTGGTTTGTTAGAGAGAACGCAACGACAGCGCATCATCCCATTGGTACCTGCAAGGTGAATCCCAATCATGCCCCAATGGCGGTTGTGGGCTCTTCGCTGAGGATGCGCGGCGTTGGAGGTCTTCGTGCCGTGGATGCCGCTGTCATGCCCAACATTGTTACAGGCAACCCAAATGCTCCGGTCATCATGATTGCCGAGAAGGCCGCGGACATGATCCGCAGCCTGGCGCCGTTGCCCAGAGCGGAAGTTTGACGGATCACCTGTTTTACGGGAACGATGTCGACACAACCCAAGGAGATTGTCATGACCGAGATCGTGCATCAGACGCTGAACGATGATGGTGACATTCCCAACAACGCGGAACTTCCCCTGATCCTCTACAAACAGGCGCTCAAGACCACGACGGGTGATCCCGATGCGGAGTTTCAGGATCTCTTTCACGCGAACGGCTGGGGCAATGGCTGGCGTGATCAGGTGATCTTCTCCTTTCATCACTACCATGCCGAAGCCCATGAGGTGGTCGGCATCGCCAGAGGCAAGGCGACAATTCAGTTTGGCGGTCCAACCGGACCCGCAATCGATGTCGAGGCTGGTGATGTTGCGCTGATCCCCGCCGGTGTCGGACATTGCCGCCTGGATGATGCGCCGGGTCTCTCGGTCGTGGGCGCCTATCCGCCGGGACAACGTGCCGATGTGAAGCGGCAGGGTGAACCCGAAGGCGAGGCAATCCGGAATGCCGTACAGGCTGTTCCGCTTCCCATAACGGATCCGGTATCGGGCGAAGAAGGTCCGGCCTTGTCGCTCTGGGTCAGTTGACCTCAATCACGCTCAGTTGCCAGATCCAGCGGCTGTGCATGTCTTCCTCGCCAATGGCAGGATCTTCGCTCATCGGTCCACAATCCAGATCGGCCCGAACTGATCGGGCGAGAGCAGGCCCTGATCGTCGCGGATGGCAAGAATGAAGTCGTGCTCCCACGCGTCTGCGATGGGGAAGGTGACTTCGTACTCATCAAGTGCCGTGAGCGTGACGTTTTCACCAGATGCAAGCACGGCATCCAGAAGATCTCGCATCAAGGGACCTTCAAACGTGATTTTACCGTCTGTGAAGGGTGTCGCGGTCGTGATCGATTGCGAACCAAGGTCATCGAACATCCGGCGGTCGAACATGGCTGCCGGGCCGGGACCGTTGGTGATCTCGATGTCACCATGGACATAGAGAATGACCTCGCCTGATGGCGCAGGCAGGCCATCGGCTCTGGCTGGTGACATGATGAAGATCAGGCCGGTCAGGAGAAAAGCAAATCCGAGTTTCATCACGTGCTCACTGTTCCATGGGTTTGCATTACTTCGCGCGTGCAGCGAACCAGACACCGAAGAGAATGATCGCCGAGGCAACGACAAAGGTCCAGTCGATGCCTTCGCTGAGGAGAATGGCCGCCAGAATGACGCCGGATACCGGCTGCAGGAACTGGAACAGTCCCATGCGGGCGATTCCACCCTTGCCAAGCGCGAAGTACCAGAAAATGTAGCCGATGATCGTCACGGCAATCGCCAGATAGAGAACACTGCTCCAGGCGATGATTGAGACGGTTTGATGTTCGCTGTCCTGGAACAGGAAGGGCACGACGGGCACCAGCAGGACCGCGGGCAGGGCGGCACCCCAGAACGTCGTTCCCGTTGCGGGATATCCCGCGCGCTGCAGACGCGCGCCGGCGACATAACCCAGTGACGCGAAGAAATTGGAGCCCAGTACGATCAGATCGCCTTCCAGGGTTGCCACATTGGCGGAAGGTGCACGTCCGCTGATCAGGATGGCCTCGCCGACGAGCGCCACCGCACAGCCGAACCACCAGACCCGGGCGGGAACCTTGCGGTCCCAGAGATTGGCGATGGCGCCGGTGAAGACCGGCAGGCTGGCAAGGATCATGGATGCGTGATTCGCGGACGTCTTTTCCACACCGATGGAGAAAAACAGCGGAAAGAAGATGAACCCGCAAAATCCCGAGAGCAGCAGGGTCGCACGCTGGCTTCCTGTTGCCGGAAAGGGAATGCGCATCATCAGCGCAATGGGTATGGCCAGAAGGCCACCGATCACGGTGCGCAAGACACTGACGGTCAGCGGGGAAAGATCGGCAACGGCAAGTTTGGTCGCCACCGGTGAAGCGCCCCAGAGGATAACGGCGATCAGCGCCGAGAAAATGACGATTGGCGTCATCTATGCTGACGCGATCATGCGTTCATAACCCTTCCAGACCGGGGCAAGGTCGACGCTCTCATAAGCCTCTGTGAGCCAGGTTCGTGAAGCATCAAGCTCCGTCTGGACGGAAAGCGGATCAACGTCGAGCAATTGCCCATGCCGTTTGCGTAGCTGTCCGGCGACCATGACCGTATCGACATCGCGCCCATTGGCCTGGAGAACGGCGATCTGTTCGGGCCGGGCGCCCGACATCATGCCGATGCGGTCACGGCGCAGCAGAATGATGTCGGCCTGCTTGCCCGGGGTCAGGCTTCCGATTCGGTCCTCCATGTTGAGACAGCGCGCTCCGCCCATGGTCGTCATCTCGAGCATGTCGGCGGCCGTCATGGCGACATCGATGGGTGCGATGCCTTGCGCATCAAGGATACGGTTGCGCGATCCCCGGCCTGCCTTCAGCGTGATCTGCATGTGCCGGAACATGTCACCACTGAGACTGCCCACAGAATCAGCACCCAGGCCGACCGTGATGCCGTGTTCTCGCGCGCGCCATGTTACGGGATCGGCGCCCTGTCCGAGCTCACTCTCAGCCGAAACAACGATCTTCACACCAGCATCGGCAAGGACATCGAGTTCGTTTTCGGTGAAGCTCTGACCGTGGGAAAACAACAGGTCTGGACCAAGCAGGCCGCCTTGACGAAGATTCTCGATGAACGGCATTCCCATGCTGAGCGCGCCGCCACCGGCATGGGTCGTGGTAGTACGCACCGCCAGTTCGCGCGCCAGGCCCAGATCATGTTCGCTGCAGTGGTGCGGGAGCTTCTCTATGTTGCGCGTCGTGATCCCCATGGTGACCAGCGCATCATCGCTGGAAAGGCGCCCGCTCCGTAGTGACTTGGCTTCGGACCGATGCCAGCCTTCGGTTGGCGAAAGATCTTCGAGTGCAGGCGTCGTATCGGCTGTCAGATTGGGTGCACCTTCCAGGCCATAGGAGAATACGGCCCGGATACCGCTTTTCTCCAGGGCGTCCAGACTGGCATCCGCATTGCCGGGCGCGATGCTGCAATCGTGAAAGTCGAGCACCGTTGTGACACCGGCCTCGATGGCTTCAAGTGCCCCGGCATAAGCCGCAATATGGTTGTCACGCGCCCGGTAGAGCGGTCTGCGACCCCAGAAGGTTTCGACGTAGTAGCTGGACCATGTGCCGTCCGAGACATAGCCGCGCAACAGGGTCATCCAGAGATGCCGGTGGCAACAGATCAGCCCCGGCATGGCGATCATGCCTTCAGCATCAATGACGACGGCGTCTTCCGCACTGACGTCCGTGCCGATTGCCGCAATCCTGTCATCTTCAATCCGGATATTGGCACGCGGCAGAGTGCCGATCCCGGGATCAACCGAGATGACGCAGGCATTTTTGATCAGGTGTCGGTTCGTCATGGAGAAGCGGCCTTGTGTGCTGCTATGTTTCGCCTGCGACCGTAGGCGATTGCCTGCGTCCTGGCGATGTGGTGTTTGGTGTTCATGACAGGAATTGTGCTTTGAGTATCTGGGGAAAGATCATTGGCGGCACCCTGGGTTTTGCCCTGGGTGGCCCGCTGGGTGCTCTGGTCGGCGCTGCGGCCGGTCATGTGATGGACAAGGGGCGCTCGGCGGCCGAGGCCATCAAGAGCGGACGCATCAAGGGCCCGCGTGAACGTCTGCAGTATGCGTTCACGGTTGCCGTGATCGCGCTTTCGGCAAAGCTTGCCAAGGCGGACGGGCAGGTGACTAAGGATGAGATTGCTAACCTCAAACGCATCTTCCACATTCCCGATGACGCAACGGCCCAGACCGGCGCGATCTTCAACGAGGCACGCAAGGACGCAACCGGGTTTGAACCCTACGCGCGCCAGATTGCCCTGTTGTTCCGGGGACAGAAGACGGTCCTTGAGGAGCTGCTGGCCGCCCTGCTGATGATTGCCCATGCCGATGGCGTCTATCATCCGGCCGAGCGCGCCTATATCGCCGAAGTCGCCCGCATCTTCGGGTTCAGCGAGGCCGATCTGCACAGGATCGAGGGAATCTTCATCCATGGTGTCGCCCACAGCGGAACCGATGCCTACGAAGTGCTGGGCGTCAGTCGTGATGACAGCGATGAAACGATCCGGAAGGCCTATCGCGCGCTGCTCCAGGAGAACCATCCCGACCGGCTGATGTCCCAGGGTTTGCCCGAGGAGTTCATCGAGATCGCCAATAAGAAGATGGCGGAGATCAACGTGGCCTATGATCAGGTGAAGAAAGAGCGAAAGCTCAACTGAATTTTGACTCGACAGTTGGGTGGGCCCGGTTAGCATGATCGCCAGGATAGGAATGAAGAGCGTTCCATGGCATCGGCTGCAGCCCAGAAGATCGTTAAGGAACCCGTTGAACTGCCGTCGTTCGACATCGGAAACGGTGTCATCGGCAAAGACGCGATCGAGTCCTATGAGCGTGACGGTGTTGTCTGTTTGCGTAATGCGATCACGCAGGACTGGGTCGAGGAGATCAGAGAGGGCATGGAGATTGCGATCCAGCAGGGCCAGGAACGTGACCTGGCGTTCAGCATTGCCAATCCCGGTGAGCCCGGATTTTTCTTCTACGACACCTTCATGTGGCAGCGGATCGAGCAGTTCAAGC
>CALIUG010000069.1 GCA_938048755.1 uncultured Alphaproteobacteria bacterium | reverse complement strand
AGGTAGATGATACGCTCTGGTGGTACATCGTGCGCCGCATCCGTGTGCAGGGCTTGCTGGTCACTGATTACGAGGATGGCCACGCCGAAGCCCTGAAAGACATGGCCGGCTGGATTGCCCAGGGCAAGCTGGTCTATCGCGAGACGGTGGTCGAGGGCCTTGAGAACGCGCCCGAGACCTTCAATCGCCTGTTTGAAGGCAGCAATTTCGGCAAGCTGATCATCCAGGTCAGCGATGATCCGACCAAGGGATAGGTTTCATGTCCGTCTTTCACATTATCGACGACCGCTTCCGTGACCTGATCGATGAGTCAGCTGAGTTCGAAGTGCTGGCCGAGGGTTTTGCCTTTACCGAAGGCACCACCTGGCACCCCGTCGAGCGTCACGTGACGTTCAGCGACATCCCGTCCAACCGGCTGCATCGCTGGTTTGCCCAGACCGGCGAAACCGTGGTGCTGCGGGAGCCCTCGGGCATGACCAACGGTACGACCTATGACCGGCAGGGCCGTTTGTTGATGTGCGAACACAAGACCAGCAGCGTGACGCGCCTGGAAGCCGATGGCTCCGTGACCGTGCTGGCCGACAACTGGCAGGGCGACGAGCTCAACAGTCCCAACGACATTGTGGTCGATCAGCGCGGTGGCATCTGGTTTACCGATCCGCTCTATGGCCGGGAGGCTTCTACCGGTGTGGTGCGTGATCCCGGCCTGCCGTTTCAGGCGGTCTTCCACATCCGCCCCGATGGCGAACTGACTCTGATCGATGACGACTATCGCGCGCCCAACGGCTTGTGTTTCTCGCCGGACAAGTCTCGGCTCTATGTCAACGACAGCAAGAACAGGCATATCCGGGTCTATGACATGGATGGCGACGGGAAGGGATCCGGCGGCGCCGTGTTTGCTGAAACACGCGAACTGGAGGGTGTTGGAACCTACGGCTCGCCGGACGGTATGAAGGTCGATGGGATCGGCAATGTCTGGTGTGCCGGTCCCGGCGGCATCCACGTCTTCGACACCGCGGGAGTTTTACTGGGGGTCGTCCTGACACCGCAGTTTCCCGCCAACTTCTGCTTTGGCGGCGATGACCTCTGCGATCTCTTTGTCGCGGCGGGAACGACCTTTGTTCGCCTGCGTCTTGCCAGGCCGGGGCACCCGATCTTCAGCCCCGCCTGAAACGTTCCCGGATTGCCTGGAACCATTCCGTCAGGGGTTTGGTGGCCTCATGCCGGTTGGCCCACCGTGCGCCGCGCCGCGCGATGCGGGGGCCGGTACGCGGCAGGCTTGGGACGCCGATGCCTGCCAGACTGGTGCGCCAGTCGTCAGGTGCTTCTTCGCGCGCCCGGTCGGTGACAATGATCGAAAGCCGCACACAGCAGTGCAGGGCGCCCATCACCATGACATAGGCTGCCGGTCCCTGGGGATAACGCCCGTCATCAAAACGCGGCACCCATCGGTTCAGGACCTCGTTCTCCATGGCGGGGCGGTCGATGATCGATTCATCGCCCAGGAACCAGACCACGTCGTCCAGCCGGTTGCGCGTGCCGCAATGTTCCCAGTCGAACCAGGCCACGCCGCCATCCGCCACCGCGATGGCATTGGGCGGGCGGGCATCCCACTTGACGAAATCAGTCAGAGGCCGCTCCAGCGCCGCCACGATAGCAGAGGTGTCGAGTGCCGGCGCCGGCATCCCCAGGAACGTGCCGAGCCGTTTGGGCGCCCGGGCGAAATCCTCAAGCCATTGGGTGGTGTCGCCAAGAGTCCGGCAGTGTCGCGCCAGTCCGATGGTCCTGGCTGCACGGTGGATGTGATCCAGGCTTTCCAGGCCGGCATGGAGATGGCCCAGGGCCTCATCCTTCCCGACCCGGCGCATCATGCGTGACAGCCTCTCGCCACCCAGGTCTTCCTGGATCAGCCAGCGATTCTCGAATCCCAGAACCTGGGGAACCGGGGCACCGGCACCGTGCAACTGGCGCAAAACATTGACCTCGAGATCAGCGCGTTGCTGGGACCGTCGACGTGTCGCAATGACCGAACGGTCCGCCAGGAACAGGCGTGTCGATTTGCGGCGCTGGCCGCCAGGGTCTTCCCAGCCCACGACAGGCTCGCCCAGCATGGCGGTGCAGGCGGTCGCCGCCTTCCTGGCAGCATCGTCCATGGTTTCTGGATCATCCATCGTGGCACCGGGTCGAAAGGTGGAGTTATAAACAAGCATGGTGGAACTGGCGAACATAGGCCATGGCAACGTGGTGGGTCATCACGGCATTGCCGGGCGCGACGATCAGATACCCCATACCTGTGCCGTGATCATGCCCACGATCCTGCGCCCTTCCATCGAGCGGGCGATCCATTCGATCTACGCCCAGACCCTGAAGGGAACGGTTCAGATCATGCTGGGTATGGATGGTGGTCGGGAACGCCTTGATCTCCTGCAAAAGCTGATTGCGGAACGGCCCGGCCACGTCGCCATGACCGTTGTTGATCCCGGCTACTCCACGTCCCGCCAGCGCGGTGGCATGCATGGTGCCTTCGATGGCGGCGCCCTGCGCACGATCCTGAGTTACGCCGCAAACAGCGCCCTGCTTGCCAACCTTGATGACGACAACTGGTGGTCACCGGATCACCTGGAGGGTCTCATCGGTGTGATCGACGGCAAGGATTGGGCCTATTCAGAACGCTGGTTCGTTGCGCCTGATGGCGAAACCGTTCTGTGCCGCGACGCCTGGGAGTCCGTCGGGCCCGGAAAGGGCATCTTTCTGGAGCGTTTCGGTGGATTCAGCGACACCAACACGATGCTGATCGACAAGACCCGTGTGGAGCATGTCCTGCGCCTGTGGGGCATCCCGATCGCGGGCGAGGAGCACACCGGCATCGGCTCGGACCGCAACGTCTTTGCCGCTCTGAAGGGTCGGCCTGCCGGCGCGTCGGGGCTTGCCTCGAGCTATTATGTCGTCGATGCCGATGACGCCATGCATAACGGTCGTGCGCGCCGGGTTCGTGAAGCCCTTGGGCGCACGTTTCAGGGGTTCCGTGCCTTTGAAGAGAGTCGGTTTGGTGATGCTGCCGACGCCTTTCATCGCTACTTCGCCATCGGGCCGCGCAGTGGCCTCGCCCTGGCATGGCTTGCCCTCACGCGTTTGCGCGCGGGGCGGGGGGACCACCGGGTGGCCTTGTGTGCATCCGTTCGCGACAACACGACCGGTGATGCACGCGATCAGGCGATCGATGTCCTGACGCATGGCTGGACGTTCGATAAGTCGCTTGCGGCGCGTGAACGGTGCACCCTGACGTTTTTTGCCGGTCAGCACGCCTTGCTTTCAGGCGATAAATCAGCGGCCGAAGAACTCTTCCGTTCTGCTGAGGAGAGCGGCGGTGACCAGCAGGAGGCGCGCGTGGCACGCGCCGAACTGAAACGGCTGAAACTTACTGCGTGAGTTCCGCGAACCGGTCGAGATGCCAGTCGGAATCACCGAACAGACGGGCAATGACGCTCAGGCGCTTGAAGTAGTGGCTGGCCGAATAGTCGTCCGTCATGGCGATGCCACCATGAAGCTGCACGGCTTCCTGACCAACCGAACGTCCGGCCTTGTCGCACTGGACCTTCATAGCAGAGACGGCATATCGGCGTTCGTTGCGGTCGCTTGAATCGACATCGGCCATATAGACCGCTGTCAGTGAGCGGGATTCCTCCAGCGCGACGAACATGTCGACCATGCGGTGCTGCAGGATCTGGAACTTGCCGATGGCCTGACCGAACTGCTCGCGGGTCTTGGCGTATTCGGTGGTCATGTCGTTCAGGACCGCCATCAGACCAAGCGATTCCGCGCAGAGAGCTGCAGCGGCACGGTCGATGACCTCTTCAAGGACGGGATAGGCCTTGCCTTCCTCGCCCAGCATGGCCTCTGCCGTGACGTTTTCCAGTGTGATCTCGGCAGCGCGTCCACCGTCGTTGGTGGGATAGCCGCGTACGGTGACGCCGTCAGCCTCGGGATCGACGATGAAGAGCGATATGCCGTCTTCATCCGTTGTTGCCCCGGACGTCCGTGCGGAAACAACCAGACGGTCTGCCGTGTCACCATTCAGGACCACGCCCTTGTGACCGTTGAGAATCCAGCCATCGCCCGATGCCTCGGCACGGGTCTCGACATGGGAAATGGTGTAGCGCGACTTCAGCTCGCCATGGGCCAGCGACATCAGCAGCTCGCCACTGATCACCTGTCCCAGCATTTCGTCTTTTTGCGCATCGCTGCCGGCCAGCGCGACGGCCTTGCCCGCCATCACGACAGTGGCGAGGTAAGGTTCGACCACCAGGCCACGGCCCAGGGCCTCCATCAGCACGGCGGTTTCGCGCGCGCCGCCAAAGCCGCCCTGGTCTTCCGGCAGGCCGACGGCCAGCCAGCCCAGATCGGCAAAGGTTTTCCAGGCCGAACGGCGGAATCCCTCTTCCGAATTGGCTGCCTTGCGCCGGTCGGCAAAGTCGTACTCGCGTTCAATGAAGCGGTTGGCACTGTCCTGGAGAAGCT
>CALIUG010000068.1 GCA_938048755.1 uncultured Alphaproteobacteria bacterium | reverse complement strand
TCCTCGGCCTCCCGCAGAAAGCCAATGATCTGCTCAGGCGTATATCTCTTCCGGCTCATCTCTTCCTCCTCCCGTGGAGTTCAGATTAGCCGGACTCGCTCATTCAGCATGGACCAGTTGTGGGGGAGCAGGTCAATGATGTTAGTCCGTTCTTTGATGACCCCGATGTCACAACTGCGCAGGCAGAGTTCATAACGGGCTCACCAATGCGCGCGTTGAATGTTCCACACGGCTTCCATCAGCACTACTTCTTCGACTTAGACGAGTCGCGAGTTGAGGCGTTACGTGCGGCCGCGAAAGATAGAGATGGTGTTTCTGCTCAGGTTGGAGACTGTAACCCGTTGATCCGCGATCTTGCTCCATCCCTAAAGGATCGGAACATACGTGGAGTAGCATTTCTCGACCCTTATGGCGCGCACCTAGAGTGGGCAACGCTCGAAGCCCTAGCCAGCACTGGCACGATGGAAGTGGTAATCAATTTTCCGGTCGCAATGGCAATCAATAGATTGATAACTCGATCAGGCGATGTTCCCGAAAAGTGGAGTGACCAGCTGACCGCATGCTTCGGATCAGAGGAGTGGCGAGATGTGGCCTACAGTCTAGAAAAGGATCTGTTTGGCGACGAAGTTCTAACGAAACATGGTGGTGTTTCCGAACGCTTACTTGATCTCTACATAGGCAGATTGAAGAAGTTGTTTCCACACGTTGCGACACCACGTTTGATCCGCAACACACGTAACGCGCCATTGTATTTTCTGATCTGGGCCGGGCCGAATAAGCTCGGATTGAAAGGTGCCGATTACATCCTATCGCAAGGCGAAAAACTTCCGCGCCGTTAGTTTGACCGGCACTACAAAACCGACCGACGCTCCCCAACCATTTGCGGCTGACTGGAGCGGGTGAAGGGAATCGAACCCTCGTCTAAAGCTTGGGAAGCTTTCGTTCTACCATTGAACTACACCCGCGCATGTATGATCTATACGCTGTGCCGTGCGTAAGGATCAAGAAGGCCCCGATCCATCAGGAGGACAGCGCCATGTATGAAGAAATCACCCAGGGCGTACGTGTCAGCGTGAATCCGGTCTATCTGGAGAACCAGAGCGAGCCCGAGCGCAGTCATTATGTCTGGGCCTATCAGGTGACGATCGCCAACGAGGGCGGCGAAACCGTGCAGTTGCTGACCCGTCACTGGAAGATCACCGACGGCAACGGCCAGCCCCACGAGGTGCAGGGGCCGGGCGTGGTGGGCGAACAGCCCGTCCTGAAGCCGGGCGAACATTTCGAATATACCTCAGGCACGCCGCTGGCGACGCCGTCAGGCATCATGATGGGGACCTATCAGATGCAGAACGCATCGGGCGAAATGTTCGATGCGGTGGTGCCCGCGTTCTCTCTGGACAGCCCGCACGAGGCACGCCGGGTCAATTGAACCCGGCTGTCTGCTGGGCTATGTCACGCGCTGCCGGTTGATCCCGGCGCCAGAACCGGGGTGGACGACGTGACCGACAAGGCGACCAAGCTGACCAAACCTTCGCGCGATGACGCCGAAGCTGCCGTGCGCACGCTGATCCGCTGGGCGGGCGACGATCCCGACCGCGAGGGCCTGCTGGCCACGCCCGAACGTGTGGTGCGTGCCTATGAGGAATGGTTCTCGGGCTATGGCGCCGATACCAGCAAGATCCTGGGCACCACGTTCGACGAGACCGACGGTTATGACGAGATGGTCACGCTGCGCAACGTGCGCTTTGAATCCCATTGCGAGCACCACATGGCCCCGGTGATCGGGCGCTGTCACATCGCCTATATGCCGCGTGCCCGCGTGGTCGGCATCTCCAAGCTGGCGCGCATGGTGGAAGTTTATGCCAAGCGCCTGCAGATCCAGGAGCGTCTGACCGCCCAGGTGGCCGATACCATCAACGCCGTGCTGGAACCCCGGGGTGTTGCCGTGGTGGTCGAGGCGACCCACCATTGCATGACGACACGCGGCATCCACAAGACCGGCGTCACCATGGTGACAAGCCGCATGCTGGGTGATTTCCGGACCAAATCGGCGACACGCCGCGAGTTTCTGGCCTATATCGGCAATCCCGTGACATCGGAGATGTCCTGACGTCGCTGGCGCGGATCGTTGGTGATTCGAGAAGATGCTCCAACTGGTGCAGGATTGGTGCCATGAATCCCGGTAACGCCTCTTGATCGACATTCGCCCCATTCTGCAGGTCGCCGGCATCCTGCTGGCCACGCTGGCTCTGGCCATGTTCCTGCCGATGATCGCCGACATCATCGAAGGCAACGATGACTGGCAGGTTTTCCTGGGCTCGGGCTTCCTGACGCTGTTTGTCGGCATGGCGCTGTTCCTGACCAACCGGTCCGGTGCGTCCGGACTGACCGTGCGCCAGGCCTTCCTGATGACCACGGTGATCTGGGTCGTGCTGTGCGCCTTTGCCGCGCTGCCCTTTGCCTTTGCCGATCTGGGGCTCAACTATGTCGATGCCTTTTTTGAGGCGACCGCTGGCCTGACGACGACCGGCGCAACCGTGGTGACGGAACTGCATACCCGGCCGGCCGGTATTCTGCTGTGGCGTGCCCTGCTGCAATGGCTGGGCGGCATCGGTATCATCGTCACCGCGGTGGCTGTTCTGCCCATGCTCAAGATT
>CALIUG010000067.1 GCA_938048755.1 uncultured Alphaproteobacteria bacterium | reverse complement strand
AAAACCCACTACCAACGCCGCCATGAGAATTCTGCGCCATACCTCCCACACGCCTGCCGACCTGCGCGGCGCCGTCGTGGCGTTGGGCAACTTCGATGGTGTGCATCGCGGCCATCGCAGTGTCATCGATGTGGCGCGTGACCTGGCGTCACAGGCAGGCGCGCCGCTGGGGGTCGTGACCTTCGAGCCCCATCCCCGCAGTTTCTTCCAGGGCAGCTCCGTACCCTTCCGTCTGACACCCTTCCGTCAGAAGGCCCGCGTGCTGGCAGAACTCGACCTCGACCTCATGGTCAACCTTGCCTTCAACCCCGACATGGCGGGCTGCCTGGCCCAGGATTTCGTGAAGGGTCATCTGCTCGATGGCCTGGGCATCCGTCATCTCGTCACCGGCCCCGGTTTCGTGTTCGGCAAGGGCCGCCACGGCAACGGCTACATTCTGGGTCAGATGGCCCGCATGGAAGGCTTTGGATACACCGAGGCGCCGTTCTTCGAGCTCAAGGGACAGAAGGTTTCCTCGACCGAAATCCGTGTCATGTTGCGGCGTGGTCTGGTCGATCAGGCTGCCCGGCTTCTGGGTCATTTCTGGGAGACCGAGGGCCATGTCCAGCATGGCGAGAAGCGCGGTCGCCAGATGGGCTTTCCCACCGCCAACCTGGCCCTTGATGGCCTGCTGCATCCAGGCCCCGGCATTTATGCCGTGCGCGCCGGTGTCATCGAGAGCGGCGCCACCACCTGGCACGACGGTGCGGCCTATATCGGCACCCGCCCCACCTTCGACGGCGAGACCGTGCTGCTGGAAACCAACCTGCTCGACTTCTCCGGCGACCTCTACGGCAAACGCCTGCGCGTTGCCTTTGTCGAACGTGTGCGCAAGGACATGACCTTCCGCGGCATGGACGCTCTTGCCATCCAGATGGCCCAGGACTGCGACCGTTCCCGCGAGGTGCTGGCCACGCTCCAGAACGCCAGCCCCCAATCTTGCGGCACATTGCCCGCTGTCTAGAAGAAACGTGTCATCCCGGCCTTGAGCCGGGTTCTCGTCCTGCGACGATCCAGCGTTCGGCGCCGCCCGGGATGAGACCAAAAAAGGGATTGGCACGCGGAGAACGCGGAGTGCAGCGTTCCTGAGAGTGGGCTGCGGACTTCGAGACTATCGCATCGGGATCGCAAAGCGATCCCAACCCGTTCTCCAGAACACAGATTGTTCGTACGCTCTACGACCTTGCGCAGGCTCCCTCCGCGACCTCCGCGTCTCCGCGTGATCATCTTCTTTTTCACTGCTGCACTGTCTGACGTTTCCGTTAAGGTCCCAGCAACATGATCGTCGCTCGGGGAGCAGGTGCCATGGTTCAGGTCTTCAAGGACGCACGCAAGGAAGCCTTTCTCAATCAGGAGGGGGCCGACCGGCCGCTGAAAAGTCCCATCGCGCCAAGCGTCGTCGAGGCCGCGCGTGCCTACCGCATGGGCCGCCTGCGCCAGAAGATGGCCGAGCATGATTGCGCTGCCCTGCTGCTCTACGATCCCATCAACATCCGCTACGCCTTCGACGTCACCAACATGCAGGTCTGGACGGCCCACAACGCGGTCCGCTACGCCCTGCTGCTGGCCGACGGCCCTTCGGTCATGTTCGAAACCGTCGCCGGGCTGCCGTTGTGGGAAGGGGTCGATGCCGTCGACGACCTGCGCATCGCCACGCCCTGGCTCTACATGGTGACAGGCGACCGCGCGGAAGAGTTTCTGAAGAAGTGGGCCGACGAAATCGCTGATCTCGTTCGCACCCATGGCGGCGGCAACACGCGCATCGCCATCGACAAGTGCGAACCAGCCGGTGCGTTTGCCCTCAGGGACCGCGGCTTCGATATTCTGGACGGCCTGGAACTCACCGAACGCGCGCGCGCCATCAAAAGCGCGGACGAAATGACGCTCATGCGCTGGACCATCCGTGTCTGCGAAGCCGCCATGGCGCGCATCTACGAGAACTCGCTGCCCGGTCGGACCGAGCAGGAACTCTGGGCGGAGATGTCTTATGAAAACGCCCGCTCGGGCGGCGAATGGCTGGAAACGCGCCTGCTCGCCTGCGGCGCCAACACCAATCCCTGGTATCACGAGTGCGACGACACCGTGTGCCGCGAAGGCGAGATGATCTCGCTCGATACCGACCTCATCGGGCCCTATGGCTATTGCGCCGATCTCTCACGCTCCTGGACCTGCGGCTACACGGCGATGACCAACACCCAGAAACGCATGTACGCCCAGGCCCTCGACCAGGTCACCCACAACACCGCGTTACTTGCCCCCGGCATGAGCTTTGCCGAATACAACGCCAAGTCCTGGCGCATCCCCGAAGCCAGCCAGGCCTACTCCTACGGCATCGCCCTCCACGGCGTCGGCATGGCCGACGAATGGCCCGTCGTCTACCTCCACCACATCAACGAGGAAAACGCCTATGACGGCGAGTTCGAGGAAGGCATGGTCGTGTGCGTCGAAAGCCTGATGGCCGAGGAAGGCACCGAAAGCATCAAACTCGAAACCCAGGTCCTGATCACGGCTGATGGCCCGGAACGGCTCGACAGTTTTCCGTGGGAAGAGGTTTGAAGCGTGGATGGGTTGTTGGCATCCGAAAGGTGCCAAATCGTAACGAGTCTAGCCTTCGTTGGAGGCTCCTACATGCTCCAGATAGCGGCAGGCCAGTTCAACCACCTTCGGGATTGCGTTGTTTCCGCTCCGCCAGTTGTAGACAGACTTTCGATCCACATCTAACTCGCGGGCCGTGTGAACCTGGCCTCACCCCATGCGGGCCTGCCAGTCGGTAAATTCTTGTGCCGTCATGGTTGAGATCCCCCTCAAATGGGCCGATATTTGTACCCGGCGGGGGAGGCTCCAGATTGAGTCCCAGAACCTCCCCCTTACAGCTACTTGATGGTTAGGGTGATCGTGACTTTAAGCTTGATCACCCTTGCCTTCAAAAGCCGTTGAAGGAATTTGGACATTTCCTTCTTCGGACCAAACTTCGGAAGCGAGCTGAATCGTAGTCATGCGACGCTTTACACCGAAGGCACCCCTCGAATACTGCAAACAATCGTTGACGTTGACAAAGCATCGGCTGTCTGCGCCCGTGGCTCTATAATGTGCTCGAAATTGTGCGCCTGAAGCCCCACCTCGACACCCCCAGCCCCCGATGCTAAACACCGCGCCATGTCGAAGAGGCGCTTCTTTGCGGCCATACCGCGAATTACGGACCCGGTTCTCTAGGTGAGAGCCGGGCTTTTCCGTACTTCCATCCAGATTGCGCAACGACCATCGGATTTCGTGACATGACCGCCGACTACAAGTCGACCCTGTTTCTGCCCCAGACCGAGTTTCCCATGCGTGCGGGCCTGCCCAAGCGTGAGCCCGACGTGCTGGAACGCTGGGAGAAAAACGACCTCTACAACACCCTGCGCGCCGATTCCAAAGGGCGCGAGAAGTTCATCCTCCATGACGGCCCGCCCTATGCGAACGGCCATCTCCATATCGGCCATGCGCTCAACAAGATCCTCAAAGACGTCATCAACCGTTCCCAGCAGATGCTGGGCAAGGATGCCAACTATGTGCCGGGCTGGGACTGTCACGGCCTGCCCATCGAATGGAAGATCGAAGAGCAGTACCGCGCCGCAGGCAAGGACAAGGATGCGGTCGATATCGTGGAGTTCCGCCGCGAATGCCGCGAGTTCGCCGACCACTGGATCAACGTGCAGCGCGAGGAGTTCAAGCGCCTGGGCGTGATCGGCGACTGGGAAAACCCTTACCTCACCATGGCCTATGCCGCCGAGGCGCAGATCGTGCGCGAACTGGGCAAGTTTGTCATGTCGGGCGAGCTCTACCGCGGCTCCAAGCCGGTCATGTGGTCGTGTGTCGAAAAGACCGCGCTGGCCGAGGCCGAGGTTGAGTATCACGAGCACAAGTCGCCCACCATCGACATCGCATTTCCCGTCGTCACGGCCTCGCAGCCCGAGCTGGAGGGGGCCGGCGTGGTCATCTGGACGACCACGCCCTGGACCATCCCCGGCAACCGCGCCATCGCCTATGGCCGCGACTTCGACTACCGCCTGATCGAAGTCACCGAGACCGGTGAAAAGGCCCGCGTGGCCGTCGGCCAGAAGCTGGTTTTTGTCGCCGAGCTGATGGGCGAAGCCATGGCGCGTGCCGACATCACCGGCCATACCAAGCTGAAGCAGTTCAAGGGCGATGACTTCGCCGGGACGATCTGCGCCCACCCCTTCCGCGGCCAGGGTTACGATTTCGATGTGCCCCTGCTGCCCGGCGATCATGTCACCACCGAAGCGGGCACCGGCTTTGTCCATATCGCGCCCGGCCACGGAGCCGAGGACTGGGTTCTGGGCATGGACCACGGCATCGAGGTCCCCCATACCGTGGGTGAGGACGGTAGCTACTTCGACCATGTACCGCTCTTTGCCGGCGCGCGTGTGCTGACCGACGACGGCAAGGACGGTGATGCCAACGGCCGTCTGATCAAGGCGCTGATCGAATCGGGCTGCCTTATCGCCAAGGGTTCGCTGCGCCACAGCTATCCCCATTCGTGGCGCTCGAAAGCCCCGCTCATCTTCCGCAACACCAGCCAGTGGTTCGTGTCGATGGAATCCGGTGGGCTACGCGACACGGCACTGAAAGCCATCGACGACACGCGCTGGGTCCCGTCCTCGGGCGAAACGCGCATCCGCGGCATGATTGAAACCCGGCCCGACTGGGTTCTCAGCCGCCAGCGCGCCTGGGGCGTGCCCATTGCCGTCTTCGTGAATAAGGAAACAGGCAAGGTGCTGCGCGATCAGACCGTGATCGACCGCATTGCAGAGGCCGTGGAAGAAGAGGGAGCCGATGCCTGGTTCGCCAGCGATCCCCAGCGGTTCCTGGGTAACGACCGCCGGGCGGAAGACTACGAGCAGGTCACCGACATTCTCGATGTCTGGTTCGATTCCGGCTCGACCCACGCCTTCTGCCTTGAACAGCGCGAGGATCTCGCCTGGCCCGCTTCGCTTTATCTCGAAGGGTCGGACCAGCATCGCGGCTGGTTCCATTCCTCGCTGCTGGAAAGCTGCGGCACCCGTGGCCGCGCGCCCTATGACGCGGTGCTGACGCACGGCTTTGTCATGGACGGCGAGGGGCGCAAGATGTCGAAGTCCCTGGGCAATGTCGTTGCGCCTCAGAAGGTCATCGAACAATACGGCGCCGACATCCTGCGTATCTGGGTCGTCAGCGCGGACTATTCCGAAGACCTGCGCATCTCTGATGAGATCCTCAAATACCAGGCCGACAGCTACCGACGTCTGCGCAACACCCTGCGTTACCTGCTGGGCAACCTCGCCGGCTTCAGCGACGAGGAACGGGTCGCGCCCGAGGACATGCCGGAACTGGAACGCTGGGTCCTGCACCGCCTTTGGCATCACGACCGTTTGATTCGCAAGGCCTGCGACGATTTTGATTTCCATGGTCTGTTCGTCGCGCTCCACAACTTCTGTGCGACGGAGCTTTCGGCCTTCTACTTCGATATCCGCAAGGATGCGCTCTACTGCGATGCTGCCAATTCGCCGCGCCGCCGTGCTGCGCGCACCGTGCTCGACACGCTGTTCTCCTGCCTCACGGCATGGCTCGCACCCATCCTGTGTTTCACCGCAGAGGAAGCCTGGCTGGAGCGTTTCCCCGGCGAGACCGAGAGCGTGCACCGCCGCACTTTTCCGGACATCCCCGATGCCTGGCGCGACGATGCCCTGGCGGCAAAGTGGCAGACCATCCGTCGCCTGCGCCGTGTCGTCACCGGCGCCCTGGAAGTCGAGCGGCGCGAGAAGCGCATCGGCGCCAGCCTGCAGGCCCATCCGGTGGTCCATGCCACGGCAGCCGATATTGCTGCACTCGACGGGCTTGATCTCGCCGAAATCGCTATCGCCTCGACCGCAACCCTGCAGGAGGGCGAAGGTCCCGCCGATGCCTTCCGGCTGGACGATGTGCCGGGCATCAGCGTTGTCGTGAAACTCTCGGACGGCGCGCGCTGTGAACGATGCTGGATGGTGCTCGAAGAGGTCGGCAGCGATCCCACCATGGAAGATCTCTGTCTGCGGTGTGCCGGCGCGGTCGCCGAAGTGGCCGATGTGACGGAGGTCGGAAGCTGACCTCCAAACGCAAACTATGCATCGGCCTTGGCATCGCACTCGTTGTCTTTGCGTTCGACCAGGTTTCCAAGATGGTCCTGATCGAGTTCCTCAACGGGATGAACTTCGAGCCGATCCGCATCACCGGGTTCTTCAACATCGTGATGGTGTGGAATCGCGGTGTCAGTTTTGGCCTCTTTGGCAGCGGTGAGGAACTCACCCGCTGGCTGCTTACGATTTTTGCCTTTGTCGTTTCCATCGGCCTGGTCATCTGGATGACCAAACAGACCAAGACCATGGCTGTTGTGGCCCTGGGCCTTGTCGTGGGCGGAGCGGTCGGCAATGCCGTGGATCGCATTGTTTATGGAGCGGTTGCCGATTTCTTTGATGTTCATGTTGCCGGTTACAGCTGGCCAGCCTTCAACATCGCGGATTCCGCCATCACCGTGGGCGTCATTCTGCTGGTCGTCGATGCCTTGTTGACGCCCAAATCCGACTCTAAGGTAGAGACATGAGCAACGGTTCGTTTCCACGGTCCGGCCACATGATGGTCGCCCTCACGCTGCTTGCGTCTGCCCTGGTCGTGGGCGGCTGCACCAACATTCGTGAGTCCCTGGGTTCGATCCGTACTGCGCCGGACGAGTTCAACGTCGTGACCCGTGCGCCCCTGCGCCTGCCGCCTGATCTTGAAGATCTGCCCGAACCCCAGCCTGGTCTTGCGCGGCCCCAGGAACTCCAGCCCTCCGAACAGGCACAGGTCGCGCTGTTCGGATCGGCTCTGCCGCAAGGCAACCCCTCCGTGGGCGAAGAACTGCTCACGGCCCAGGCAACCACCAACGCGCTCGCCCAAAGCGAACAGCTGGTCATCGACCCCAACATCCGCGGCATCGTGGACGACGAACACCTCTACATCCTCAATGACTCCACCTGGATCGAGGACATCAATCCGGTCGTCGATCGGGGAGATCCCACAGAGGTGCTGATCGACGTCAACAAGGAGCGCGAACGGCTTCAGAACAACGCTGCTCTGGGTCTTCCTGCCAACCCCGGCGAATTCGAGGGCGTTATTGTCGTCGAAGAAGAAAAAGCCCTGCTTGAGGATCTGTTCTAGGCCATGGTGATGCAACAACGCCTTATCTGCCTTGTCGCGGGCTGCGGCTCCCTGCTTCTGGCTGCCTGCAGTGGTGATGAGCCCCTGGCCGGCATCGGCAATCAGCCTTACAGCCAGGTCACGGTGCAGCGCACCATTCCGCTCACGATTCCGCCCGGCTATGGCGAGCGCCCCGATGGCAGCGAGGAAGCCGAAGTGGTTGCCGGCGGTACCGTCATCGATCAGCGCGAGACCGATGTGCTCACTGTCGCGTCGCTCAACGCAACCATGGGTGAACAGCTTTTGCTGCAACGCTCGGGCGCACTGGAAGCCGACCCTCTGGTGCGCGCCAAGCTCAACCGCGAAAATGCCCTTCTCGTGGGCCAGCCGGAGTTTGTCGATGAACTGCTCTTTGGCAACTTCCCCACGGGAGGCGCGGGTGACGTCATCCAGGGCAATTATGATGTCGAGATCGAACAGGACACGCAGGCTGCTTCGGATATCGTGATCGAGCAGGACGACGATGACAGCTCCTGGTTCGACGATGCCTGGGATAGCCTGGGTCAGTAGTACACGACCCGGTCGATCACACTCCCGTCATGCGCCTTGTCTTTGCCGCAATCGGCCTCTAGCTCGGATGCGGGCTGTTCCTCTGACCGGATGTTGATCGTGACTGTTCTCAGATTTTTTCCCGTTCTTGCCATCCTTGTCCTGTTTGCCGCGCCGCTACGCGGGGACGATGACACGCTTTTTGGTGCTGAAAGTTTCATGCTCGACAACGGCATGCAGGTCGTGGTCATTCCCGACCACCGTGCGCCGGTCGTCACCCAGATGGTCTGGTACAAGGTCGGCTCGGCCGATGAAGAGCCCGGCCGCTCGGGCATCGCGCATTTTCTCGAACACCTCATGTTCAAGGGCACGGAAGCCAACCCCGATGGTGCGTTCTCCTATATCGTGGCGCGCAACGGGGGTTCGGAAAACGCCTTCACCAGTTACGACTACACGGCCTATTTCCAGAACGTCGCGCGCGAGCACCTGGAACTTGTGATGGAGCTTGAGGCCGACCGCATGACGGGACTCCTCATCACCGATGAAGAGGTCGCAACCGAACGCGAGGTCGTGATCGAGGAACGGCGCATGCGTACCGACAACGATCCCGGTGCCATTCTCTCCGAACAGCTCCGCTCGGCCCAGTTCTTCATCCATCCCTATGGCTGGCCCGTGATCGGCTGGCAGCATGAGATCGAGGCGCTCGAGCGTGATGCCGTCATGGCGTTTTATCGCCGCCACTACGCGCCCAACAACGCCATCCTGGTGGTTGCCGGTGACATCACGGTCGAGGAACTACGCCCGCTGGCCGAGCGCATCTATGGTTCCATTCCCCCGGTCGAACTTCCCGAGCGTATCCGCCCACAGGAACCGCCTCAGCTTGCCAGCCGTCGTGTCGTCTATGTCGACCCCCGTGCCGCGCAGCCCAGCCTGCAGATGCTCTACCTCGCACCCACGGTCGCCTCGGGGCCCTCCGATCAGGCCTATGCGCTTGAGGTGCTGGCCGAAGTTCTCTCGGGCTCCACCACCAGCCGCCTCTACCGCAACCTGGTGGTCGACCAGAAGGTCGCGGTTTCCGCGGGCGCCTGGTACGACGGGAGTTCCATGGATCGTTCGCGTTTCGGTTTCTGGATTGCGCCGACGCTGGATGTCACCATCGAAGAGGCCGAAGCCGCCCTGCGCGCCGAGATCGCTGTTCTTCTGGAAGAAGGCGTGACGCAGGCCGAAGTCGAGCGGGTCAAGACCCGCATGGCTGCAGACCTCATCTATGCCCGCGACAGTGTTGCTTCCATCGCGCGCTGGTACGGTGCTCTACTGGCTGTCGGCCTGACCATTGAGGAGATCGAGGCCTGGCCATCGCGGATCGAGCAGGTCACCGTGGGTGACGTCAACGCCGCGGCCCGTGCCATCCTGGTCAAACCGACCGAAGTCGTCGGCATCCTCCTGCCCGAGGAGACCTCCGATGCAATGTGATCCCATGCTCACCACCAACGTGTGTCACCCCGGACAAGGTGCTTTGCACCGCCGATCCGGGGCCTCGAGAGTTCGGTGCCACCCTGTCGAGATCCCGGCTCGCGTTTGCTCCGCTCACTTGGCCGGGATGACACGCCTTTTTGGCTTGGTCCTCCTTGCCGTCACCCTTTTCGCGCTCCAGCCAGCCAGTGCCCAGGACAGCGACATTCAGGTCCTCACGACGCCTGCGGGCATCGAGGTCTGGCTGAAGGAAGAACCCTCCATTCCCATTGTGTCGTTCAACATTGCCTTCCGTGGCGGTGCTTCGCTCGATCCCCAGGGCAAGGAAGGCCTCGCCAACATGGTGAGCGGCCTGCTCGACGAAGGTGCCGGGGAGCTCGACAGCCAGGCGTTTCAGGAGCGTCTGGATGAACTCTCGATCCGCATGAGCTTCGATATCGGTCGTGATGCCTTTTACGGCTCGCTCACCACGTTGAAGGCCGGACTGGATGATGCCGCGGATCTCTTTCACCTGGCCCTTGCCGCGCCGACCTTCGACCCCGAACCGGTTGAACGTATCCGCGGGCAGATCCTCGTCGGCCTGCTGCGCGAGGCCGAAGATCCCAACGCCCGTGCCTGGCGCGCCTGGAGCGAAGCGGCCTTCCCGGATCACGTCTATGGCCGACCGACCGATGGCACCGCCGAATCCGTGGAATCCATCACGCAGCAGGACCTCATCGACTTTGTGACCGGCAACTTCACGCGTGACCGTCTGGTCATCGCGGTCGTGGGCGATATCAGTGCCGAACGCACCATGGCGCTGGTCGATGTGATGTTCGCCGATCTGCCTGCTGCCGGTGCCGCCATCGAGATTCCTGATGTGGTGCCCGCCACGGGCGAGACCATCGTGGTCGAGATGGATGTACCCCAGAGTGCCATTGTCTTCGGCTTGCCGGGCCTCACACGCGATGATCCAGATTTCTATGCCGCCTATGTCCTCAACAAGGCCCTGGGAGGCGGCGGCCTCAACAACCGGTTCTTCGAGGAAATCCGCAAGGCGCGGGGCCTGGCCTATTCGGCCTCGTCCTTTGTTTATGCCTATGACCATGCCGGACTTTGGCTTGGCGCAACGGGCACGCAGAATGCCCGTGCCGGGGAAACCCTGGATGTCGTGCGCGATATCCTGCGCGATGTTGCCGAAAACGGCATCAGCCAGGCCGAGCTTGACGATGCCCGTGATTATCTCACCGGATCGTTCCCGCTGCGGCTCGACAGCAACGACGCCATCGCCGGCATGCTGCTCTCGATCCAGATGGACGACCTGGGCCAGGACTACATCGAGATGCGCAACAGCTATATCGATGCCGTGACTCCGCAAGACGTGCAGCGCATCGCCGAACGCCTGCTCAGGGCCGATGATCTGCTGGTCGTGGTCGCGGGTAGTCCCGAGGGGATAACTGCCAGCACGACCGTCGATTGAGGCGCCCAAGACTGTTAGGTTGCATGCCCAACGGCATGAAGATTTGATGACCTACCACCTCACCCATGATCCCGAACCGGCTACGAACGCCGCGGCACTTGATGATGCGCTGGCGGCTGCCGTTGCGTCCTTTTCGGCCGATCTCGCCAAGGGTGATCTGCACGCCCTTTCGATCGCCGGCGAATCGGCCGACCTTGCGACGATGGGGGATCACGCGACGCGCATTCTGGGCGGTGCCAGGGAGATTTTCGTGCTGGGCATGGGTGGTTCCAGCCTTGCGGGTCGGGCGCTGGTTTCCCTGCGGAATGATGCTCCCGGCGATGTCACGATCCGGTTTCTCAACAACATCGATCCCGTGACCTGGCACAACGCGTTCCGCGACGGTGACCTCACCACAGCCCGCTTTTTGGTGATCTCCAAATCCGGCGGCACGGCCGAAACCCTTGCCCAATGTCTTCTTGCGCTCGACATGGTGACCTCTGCAGGACAAACGCCCCGCGATTGCGTCACCGTCGTGATTCAGCCCGGTCCCAGCCCGCTGCGTACCCTTGCCGAGCAGCACGACCTGCCGGTGCTGGAACATCCCCCGGGGATTAGCGGGCGGTTCGCCGCACTTTCGCTGGTAGGCCTGCTTCCGGCACTCCTGGCAGGCCTTGATGCCGCTGCCGTTCGCAGGGGCGCAGTCTCCGTGCTGGATGATCTCGCACAATCGGGCGTCGCAAGCGCGCCGGCCAGGGGCGCGCGTGCCATCGCCTGCCATGAACAGGGCCAGGTCGGCGTCCAGGTGCTGATGCCCTATGGCGATGTTCTGCGCCCGCTCGCCCGCTGGTGGGTCCAGCTCTGGGGAGAGAGCCTGGGCAAGGACGGTCAGGGTTCCACGCCTCTTGCGACGGTTGGCGTGACGGACCAGCACAGCCAGCTTCAGCTCTGGCGTGACGGCACCCATCGGCACATGGTGACCATGCTTGCTATGAAACTGCCCCTTGATACCGGCCCCATGGCGACCGGCGATCCCGAACTTGCCTATCTCAACGGCCGCACCATGGGCGAGCTGTTCC
Source organism: uncultured Alphaproteobacteria bacterium (assembly GCA_938048755.1). Classification (GTDB taxonomy): domain Bacteria; phylum Pseudomonadota; class Alphaproteobacteria; order SP197; family SP197; genus SP197. Next base: position 28,902 of record CALIUG010000067.1, on the reverse strand, counting down.
ATGCCGAGCAGGAAGCGACCTGCGAGACCCTGATTGATGCCGGCGTTCCCCTGCGGCGTTTCGATCTCGAGCGGGTGGATGAGGAAACCATGGGTGCACTCTTTGCCCATTTCATGATCGAGACGATCCTGGTCGCGCACATCATGGATGTCGAACCGTTCGGTCAGCCCGCCGTGGAAGACGGAAAACAGCGTGCCCGTGACAGGCTGAGCGCCCTGCAGACATGAGCGTGATCCGCCGCCTGTCCGAAACCACGGTCAACCGCATCGCGGCCGGTGAGGTGATCGAACGGCCGGCATCGGTGGTCAAGGAACTGGTGGAGAATGCCATCGATGCCGGGGCAACCCGCATCGAGATCACCGTGAACGGTGGTGGTCGCAGCTTCATCGGTGTCGCCGATGACGGCGTCGGCATGACGTCAGAGGATCTGGCGCTTGCGGTCGAACGCCATGCCACCTCCAAGCTTTCCGACGACGACCTGACCGAAATCGCCACCCTGGGATTCCGGGGCGAGGCGTTGCCCTCCATCGGTGCGGTCGCGCGATTGCGTATCGTCACCCGCCAGTACAACGCCGATGCCGGCTGGGAGATCAGGGTCGAGGGCGGCACGGTCCATGCCGCCGTGCCTGCTTCGCGTGGCCCGGGCACCACGGTGGAGGTCGCCGACCTTTTCTTTGCCACGCCCGCGCGCCTCAAGTTCCTGAAGACCGAACGCTCCGAGAACGGCGCTGTCAGCGATGTCGTGAAGCGCCTGGCCATGGCCCATCCCGAAATCGGCTTCATGGTCTCCTATGACGGGCGCAAGAGTCTCGCCTATCAGGCCGAGGCCGGCGACCTTTTCGATGCCCGGCTCAAGCGTCTGGGTGCCGTCATGGGACGGCCCTTCCAGGACAATGCCGTTCCGGTCGATGCCCTGCGCGAAGATGTTCGCCTGACCGGATATGCCGGCCTTCCCACCCTCAATCGGCCGACCAGCCAGGGCCAGTTCCTCTTCGTGAACGGACGTCCCGTGAAGGATCGCCTGCTTCTGGGTGCCGTACGCGGAGCCTATCAGGATGTCCTGGCATCGAACCGCCACCCCATGCTGGCGCTGTTTGTGGAACTTCCGTCACGGCGTGTCGATGTCAACGTGCACCCGGCCAAGGCGGAGGTTCGGTTCCGCGACAGCCAGCTTGTGCGCGGGCTCATCGTCTCGGCCCTGCGCCATGCGCTCGAGCAGGCTGGCCACATGGCCTCGACCACTGTCGCACAGGACACGCTCTCCAAGCTGCGTCCCGGTGGCGCCGAACCGTATCAGCCGGTCGATCATCTCTTTTCGCAACGCCGTCCGTCGTTTCACAGCGGCATGGCCGAAGCCGCCGCGGCCTATCACGCCCCGCTGCAGACCGACTACGCGCCGGTCGGGCGCATCGACCCGTCAGACGCCACGCCGCAAGGTGAAGCACCAGCGCATGCCGATCCCGTCAGCTATCCGCTGGGTGCGGCACGCGGCCAGCTCCACGAGACCTATGTCGTGGCCCAGACCGACGACGGCATCGTCATTGTCGACCAGCATGCAGCGCATGAACGCCTGGTCTATGAACGCATGAAGGCCCAGATCGCCGATCAGGGTGTGGGCCGCCAGCTCCTGCTCCTGCCCGAAGTGGTGGAATTGGAAGAGGAAGCCGCCGACCGTCTTGTTACCCGTGCCGACGAACTGGCCGAACTGGGCCTCACGCTTGAACGCTTCGGACCCGGCGCGGTCGTTGTGCGCGAAACCCCGGCGCTGCTGGGCGAAACCGACATCAGGGGTCTCATCACCGACCTCGCTGAGGAACTGGCCGAATTCGATCAGGCCCTGTCGCTCAAGGAGCGGCTGGAACATGTCTGCGGCACCATGGCCTGTCACGGCAGCGTCCGTGCCGGCCGTCGCCTCAACCCCAGCGAGATGAACGCCCTGCTGCGCGAAATGGAATCCACGCCCAATTCCGGCCAGTGCAACCACGGCCGTCCGACCTATGTCGAACTCAAACTGTCGGACATCGAACGCCTCTTCGGCCGCAGGTAGGGTTCTCACGCAGAGACGCAGAGAAACAAGAAAGTAATCACACAGAGGCACAGAGACACGGAGAGGTCGCTTATCTCACGACGTTCCGAGATCCACGTTGGGTCTGAACGGTTTTCCCTTCGCGTCCTCGGCGCAATTGAAATGCTTCTGTGGCTCTGTGCCTCTGTGTGCATCGCCTTCCTTCTTTTCCTTGTTTCTCTGCGCCTCTGCGTCTCTGCGTGCCATACCTTTGGGGTGCTAGCCTCAGGCTCGAAGAGCGGCACCTTGGGGCCAGATCGGGCAACCGAGTCATGAGTAGGGCGGATTGATTCACGCGGAGACGCGGAGAACGCGGAGGGTTCAGTCAAGTCTTGGCGGCCAAGACGAACGCACTTGCAGCGTTGGTCGGCCATTCATGTTGAATCGCCGCGCGTGCGCGGCCAGCCATTTCCCCCTGTCGCCACGTGATCCGGTCGATCATTTGATAACGACCGTCCAACACGCTCATGACTCCGCGTTCTCCGCGGCTCCGCGTGACAATCTTGGTTCAGGTCAGCTTCAGGAACACCAGCCGTGTGTCGCCATAGATGCGCTCGTCTTCCACGGCAAACCCGTCTGGTGCCTCGAACGCCGCCTTGCGGTGGAGTTCGACGCAGGAAAGCGCATCGGGAGCCAGCCACCCTGAATCCAGCAGGTTGGTCAGCACTTCGGCGGTGACCTCCAGGCGATAGGGCGGGTCGAGATAGGCAAAGTCGATGGGCCGGGCAGGGCGCGGCATCGGCTTCGTGGCGTCGTTGCGCAGGAAGCTTGTGCGTTGCTCCTCACCCAGCGTGGCGATGTTCTGACGTGTCGCGGCAAAGGCGGGCTGGCCGTTGTCGACCAGGGTGGCATGGGCCGCGCCGCGTGACAGCGCCTCCAGGCCGACGGCACCGGTGCCGCAGAAGATGTCGGCAACCCAGGCCTCCTCCAGCCCGGACCAGTCCAGGCTGTGGGCCAGCAGGTTGAAAAGCGCTTCACGCACCCGGTCGCTGGTCGGCCGGATATCGTGACCCTGGGGCGCGACCAGCCTGCGACCCCTGTGTTTCCCCGCGACGATGCGCATCAGGTCGTACCTCTGATGTGATCAGGCATCGGCCTGCGCCCAAGCGCACGACCGTGCGTCGCCGCCCCTGCGGCGTAAGCCAAGCGCGTGGAGCGCGCGCCCGGCGCCTGAGGGCCAGGACAGCCCGCGACCAGCCTGCGACCCCTGTGTTTTCCAGCAACGATGCGCATCAGATCGTGCTCCTGATGCCATCAGGCGTCGGCCTGCGGACTTTAAGTTTTCCGGCGGCGATGCGCATGCACACGTTCGGCCCACTGGCCGCCCAGTTGTTCGCGGATAGCCTTGCCGGTCATCTCGTCGACATGGCCGCGTTTGAGCTGACCCAGTTGGAACGGACCATAGGAGACGCGCAGCAGCCGGTTCACGTTCAGCTCCAGCGCGGCCAGCACCTTGCGGATTTCCCGGTTCTTGCCTTCATGCAGGCTCATGGTCATCCAGGCATTGGCGCCGTTCTGGGTGTCGATGGTCGCTTCGATGGGACCGTACTTCACGCCGTCGACCGTCATGCCGGCCTTCAGCCTGGCAATCATCTCCTTGGTCGGCGTGCCATAGACCCGCACCCGGTAACGCCGCGCCCAGCCGGTTTTGGGCAGTTCCAGCCAGCGCGCCAGCTCGCCGTCGTTGGTGAGCAGCAACAGACCTTCGGAGTTCATATCGAGCCGGCCCACGGCCACGACATGGGGCATGGTATCGGGCAGCAGGTCGAAGATGGTCGTGCGGTTACGGTCGTCCTTGTTGGTGACCAGCGCACCCTCGGGCTTGTAGAAGCGCCACAGCCGCAGGGAGGGTTTCTCGCCGATCCGCTCGCCGTCAAAGGTGATGACGTCGTCGGGTTCGACCGTGAAGGCAGGCGTGGTCAGCGTCGTGCCGTTGACCGCGATGCGCCCGTCGGTGATCAGTTTTTCGGCTTCGCGCCTGGATGCGATCCCGGCATGGGCCAGCCGCTTGGCGATACGCTCAGCCATGGAACACCCGTCCAGGTTCGCAGTCAGACGAAGCTTGACTTTCCCTCCCCCCAGCGAGGGGGAGGGTCAGGGTGGGGGGGACCGCGTAGCGGTCTTCTCGCACCGGGCTTTGATGCGGCTTGCGCCGCACACCCCCCATCCTAACCTTCCCCCTCAAGGGGGGAAGGAACACAGAGGGCGAATCTCTGGAAACCACGGTCACGCCCGTCACCCTCTGCACGCGGCAAGGAAGGCATCGAAGATCTGCTGGTCGCCCTGGCTGATGTGATATTCGGGATGCCACTGCACGCCCAGACAGAACCGGTAGCCCGGGTGCTCGATGCCCTCGATCACGCCATCGGGCGCAGTGGCATTGACCAGCACGCGATCCCCCACGGCATCGGCCGCCTGGTGATGGGCGCTGTTGACCGGCAGTTCGGAGGTTCCCACGATCCGGTGCAGCAGCGATCCCTCGGCCACGGCCACGTTGTGCCCGGCCTCCGTGCGCGGATTGGGCTGTTCATGGGCCAGGCAATCGGCCACGGCATCGGGGATGTGCTGGATCAGCGTGCCGCCCAGCACCACGTTCATCAGCTGCTGGCCGCCACAGATGCCCAGGACCGGCAGATCGCGTTTCAGCGCACCGTCGGTCACGTCCCACTCGAACCGGGTGCGCCGGTCCTTGGTCGTTACCGTGTCGTGGCGGCTCTCGGCACCAAACAGCGCGGGATCGACGTCGAACGCGCCGCCGGTCACCACGATACCGTCGAGTTCATCGAGATAGGCCTGTGCCAGATCAACCTCATGGCTGATCGCCACGGGCAGCCCGCCGGCCGCAACCACCGACGCCATATAGTTCTGGCGAATCGCATACCAGGGCATGTTGGAATAGTTGCCGGGCTCCTCGGAATCGAGTGTCAGGCCGATCAGGGGGCGGCTGCGTTGCTTGGACATGGTCCGGATTCCCGTTGGGGCAGCGGAGTTTATCAGACTTCACGTGCGGTGTAGCGACACGCAGGAGACCATGCAAGATTGTCCGAGATGAGGCAGACAATGACCCCCATGGAACGCGCGCTCGAAGAAGCCCGCGCCGCCGCCGATCGTGGTGAAACCCCGATCGGCGCGGTCATCATGCGCGATGGCGAGATGATCGCTTCGGCAGGCAACCGCATGCGCGAGCTGAACGATCCCACCGCCCATGCCGAAATCCTCGTCATCCGCCAGGCCTGCGCTGATCTGGGCCGCCAGCGGCTCGATAGTTTCGATCTCCATGTCACGCTGGAACCCTGTGCCATGTGCGCCGGCGCCATTGCCGAAGCCCGCATCGCGCGGCTCTATTATGGCGCGGGTGACCCGAAAGGCGGGGGCGTCGACCACGGTCCCTGCCTCTTCAACCAGCCCACCTGCCACCACCACCCGGAAGTCTACGGCGGCATCGACGAAACCCGCTGTGCTGCCTTGTTGCGCGCGTTCTTTGCCGGGCTTCGGACCTAGGAACCCAGCATGCATGACGACCTGGTCGGGCTTCCACCCGCCGTCACCGAATCCCTGACCGGATATCCCGAACGTGACGATGCCGCCGTGGCGCTGGCGGCTGAAACCTTCCGTGCCGCCATGGCGACACGACGCACCGTGCGCGATTTCTCTGACCGTCCGGTTCCCCGGGCTGTCATCGAGACCTGTCTGGCGGCTGCGCATCGCGCACCTTCAGGAGCAAACCAGCAGCCGTGGCATTTTGCGGTTATCGGCAAAGGATCCATCAGGAAACGCATTCGCGCGGCTGCCGAGGAAGAGGAGCAGGTCTTCTACCGTGAGCGTGCACCCCGGGAATGGCTCCAGGCCCTGGCGCCACTGGGAACAGACTGGAAGAAGCCGTTCCTCGAGACCGCGCCCTGGCTCATTGCCGTGTTTGGTGCGCGCCACAGTACGGGCCCGGACGGCGCACGCCACAAGCACTACTACGTGCCTGAAAGCGTATGCCTGGCGTCAGGCTTCCTGCTTTGCGCACTCCATCATGCAGGCCTTGCCACCCTGACCCACACACCAAGCCCCATGGGATTTCTCAACGGGATTCTCGAGCGCCCGGAACACGAGAAGCCCTATTTGCTGATCGCCGCGGGCCACCCCGCCCGCAACTGCGAAGTCCCCGCTATCACCCACAAACCCCTGGATGCCGTTACCAGCTGGTTCTGATCGTTTGCCAGCCTAGACCCAGCGCCGTACCTTCCGGCAGTACGCGATATAGGCTTCGCCGAAGAGATCAGCCAGATAACGCTCCTCGCGCCGGATGACACCCCAGTGCAGGGTCGCAATCAGCAGGGGCCACAACATCATGAGCCACAGTGTGTCCACGGCACAGGCTGCACCCAGAAAGCCCACCACCATGGCGAGATAGATGGGATTGCGTGTCAGCCCATAGGGCCCGCTGTCGACCAGCTTCAACGTCGGCTGCCAGGTCTCCACATTGGTGCCCGACTTGCGGAACAACCACGCACACCAACCAATCAGCCCGAGCGCCGGCACGGTCAGGCCCACCCCCAGGATCGTCTGCACGGTCCCGCCCAGAAACGGCGCAGGTACCAGAACATCCAGCTCCACGCCTGCAAGCAACAGCGCCAGTACGATGATCGGCGGCGGCGCAATGACGCCTGCGGTCTTCTTTTTGCTCGTCATCTAATCATTCATCCATTGCTACGATGGCTTGTGAACGCAGAGTAGGGCAGGCATCCTGGCGTTGCACAAATCGGGGCAACCTGTTGACCAAAGTTGTACTGCTCCACAAGGCGAGTTCCCCTTACGATGATCGCCTGGACCAATACTACCACTTTCCCAACCGGGCATATCTGAAACCCATGGTGGAAGCAGTCGGTGATTGGGTCATTTTTCACGAGCCTTTGAGCGGGAATGGTCGGCAGGTTTACTTCGCGGCAGCACGTGTTGTCTCGGTTGTGCCTGATGCCCGACTACCGGATCATTCATACGCTCATCTTGACGAGTACGTTCAGTTTCCAGCGCCAGTGGGCCTTTGGAAGAACGACGGACATCTGTTCGAAAGTGGCCTTGAGAAATCAGATGGCTCGATAAATGGCGGAACGCGGCAACGAGCGGTTCGGAGAATAGATGATCGGGACTTTGCTGCAATTTGGCTCGCTGCCATGGAGGGCGCTGATGCGGCATTGCAGGAAGAATCCGAGCTCTCTGGCCTGGCCGAAGAGCAGATGCCTTATGAGCGTCCAGTGGTTCAGCAACTGGTGAATCGAAAACTGCGTGACTCGGCGTTCCGGATCGCGGTTTTGGGTGCTTACGATTCGGCCTGTGCCTTCACCGATCTCAAGATCATCAATGGTCGGCAGAGGGCTGAAGTCGATGCAGCGCACATCCGCCCTGTCGGCGACAACCATCGAGGCAACGACAGTGTGCGTAACGGGCTTGCGCTGAGCAAGACGGTGCACTGGTTGTTTGATCGCGGCATTGTGGCGGTCAGCAACGACTATGAGATCCTGGAGTCACCGGGCCGAATGCCTGATCAACTCAAGCCGCTGCTAAGGTCCGACGGCATGATTCGCTTGCCTGACCGAACCCAGGATCGGCCAAGTCCGGTTCACCTCGCCTATCACCGCGCGATGTTCGAGGAGGAATACGGTCGCTTCCAGATTCTGTCGTAGGAAGGTTTCCCCTTACTTCCCCACCGCGCGCCAGCCGATGTCGCGGCGGCAGAAACCCTGGGGCCAGTCGATGGCATCGACCGCTTCATAGGCGCGGGTCTGGGCATCTTCGATGGTTTCGCCCAGGGCCGTGACGCCCAGGACGCGCCCGCCGGTCGAGAGCCACTGGTCGCCGTCGCGGCGGGTGCTGGCGTGGAAAACGGTGACGTCCTCCATGGCATCGGCGGCTTCCAGGCCGTGGATGGGCGTGTCCTTGGGATAGCTTGCCGGATAGCCTTCCGTCGCCATCACGACGCTCAGGGCGGCCTTGGGCCACCAGCGCAGGGAGGTGTGGTGGAGTTCGCTGCTCCGGGTGGCCATCAGGGCGGGCATCAGATCCGACATCAGGCGTGCCATCATCACCTGGCATTCGGGATCGCCGAAGCGCACATTGAATTCCAGCAGCTTCGGCCCTGCAGGCGTCATCATCAGACCGGCAAACAGGACGCCGCGGAACGGACAGCCGCGGCGGGCCATTTCGGCCACGCTGGGGCGGATGATGGTCTCCAGAATGGTCTCCTCGACCGCATCGGTGACGATCGGTGTGGGCGAATAACAGCCCATGCCACCGGTATTGGGTCCGGTATCGCCGTCGCCGACCCGCTTGTGGTCCTGCGCCGTAGCCAGAGGCAGTACGGATTCGCCATCGACCAGCACGTGAAAGCTCACTTCCTCGCCGTCCATGAATTCCTCGATCACGACGCTGGAACCGGCCTCGCCGAAGACATTGCCGACGAGGGCATCGTTGATGGCGCCATGGGCTTGCGCCACACTCATGGCGACGGTGACACCCTTGCCTGCGGCCAGGCCATCGGCCTTCACGACAATCGGAGCGCCCTGTTGCGTGACATGGGATTTTGCGGCCTCGGCATCGGTGAAGCGCGCCCAGCCTGCGGTCGGAACCCCGGCAGCGTCGGCCACTTCCTTCATGAAGGTCTTGGAGCCTTCCAGTTGCGCCGCTGCTGCACTGGGGCCGAAACAGGCAATCCCGGCGGCTTCCATGGCATCCACGATGCCGGCCACCAAGGGCGCTTCAGGTCCGGGCACGCAGAAATCCACGGCGTTCTCCCTGGCCCAGGCGACGAGACCATCAACGTCCTCGGCCTTGCAATCGACCAGCGTCGCGACAGAGGCCATGCCGCCATTGCCGGGTGCAGCAAACAGTTCCGTCACCAACGGCGAATTCGCGATGGCCCAGCACAATGCGTGTTCGCGTCCGCCGCTCCCGATTACCAACACTTTCATCGTCTACCTCGCGTTGTGATCGCCGCCCGGGCTTGTATCATGGGCGCATGTCGGACACAGCCAGCCCAGCCAACACGCCTGCGGATAACCTGCCGGAATTCTCCGTCGGCGAGATCGCCCAGGCGGTCAAACGCACGGTCGAGCAAGCCTTTGACCGCGTCCGAATCCGTGGCGAGATCGGGCGTGTCACCGTGGCCGGCTCCGGCCACATGTATCTTTCCATGAAAGACGACAACGCGGTGCTTGATTGCGTTGCCTGGCGCGGCACGGTCAACCGCTTCACGCACATGCCCGAACAGGGCCTGGAGATGGTCGCGACCGGGCGCATGACGACCTATCCCGGACGTTCGGCCTATCAGCTCATCATCGAGAGCATCGAGCCGGCCGGGGTCGGTGCGCTCATGGCCCTGCTGGAACAGCGCCGCAAGCAGCTCGCCGCCGAGGGCCTGTTTGCCGAGGAGCGCAAGAAGCCGCTGCCCTACCTGCCCGGGGTCATCGGCATCGTCACTTCGCCGACCGGTGCGGTGATCCGCGACATCATGCATCGCCTGCGCGACCGCTTCCCGCGCCACGTACTGCTCTGGCCCGTCGTCGTCCAGGGGGATGCCGCTGCCGACCAGATTGCCACGGCAATCCGCGGCTTCAATGCCATGATCGCCGATGGCCCCGTGCCGCGCCCGGACCTGCTGATCGTCGCGCGCGGCGGCGGCAGTGTCGAAGACCTCTGGGCCTACAACGAGGAAGTCGTTGTGCGTGCGGCGGCCGAAAGCGATATCCCGCTCATCTCTGCCGTCGGTCACGAGACCGATACCACCCTGATCGACTATGCCTCGGACCGCCGCGCACCCACGCCCACGGCGGCTGCCGAGATGGCCGTGCCCGTGCGGGCCGAGCTGGAGAGCCGCGTGCTTGATGCCGAGAGCCGTCTGATCGGTGGTGCCGCGCGCCTGCTCGAACGTATGCGCAACGACGTGCGTGGCCTCAGCCGTGGCCTGCCCCATCCCACCCGCGTGATCGAACAGAAAACCCAGGACCTAGACAACCTCGCCGAAACGCTGCGCCGCGTCATGACGCTTGCCCTAAACAAGCGCCATGGAGATGTTCGTGATCTAGCTCAAAATTTGCGGCGCCCCGAGGAAACGATAGCCAAAAAGCAAGTCGCCCTTGCCGAAATTGGTCTGAGTTCTCGCACCTTGGATGGAATGCTTCAGCGGTCGTCACTTCACTTGAGTCGAACAGGAAGTGATCTCGCCCGTGCCTTCGATCAGCGCATGTCCGAGCCGCAGCAGCGCCTGGGACAACTCACCAAGCTGCTCGAGAGCCTGAGTTACAAGGGCGTTCTCCAGCGCGGTTATGCCGTCGTGCGCGGCCAAGACGGCACGCCTCTGTCACGCGCCGCCGATGTTACCCATGGCGCCGCCCTCGCTATCGAATTCGCCGACGGCCCCGTCGCCGCCACCGCCGGCGAAGGCGCACCACCGCCTTCGCCTCCCAAGGCAGGCAAGCCAAAAGCCAAACCCAAAGCCCCTGACCCTGCACCCACAAAGCAGGGTGATCTGTTCTGATCTGTGCGCTTCTTGAGAAGCAATTGGGCACGCGGAGCCGCGGAGGACGCGGAGGAACAAGAAAAAGGGTTTCACACAGAGGCACAGAGACACAGAGATGGGTTGGGCGTGGTTTGCGTATCGTGCAGCAAGCTGGCAAGCGGATCGCAAAGCGATCCATTCAGGTCATTCCAATTGCCCCGCGACACTCAGTCATGAACTAGAGCCGATCTGAACGCCTCTGTGTCTCTGTGCCTCTGTGTGCGTACTCTTTTTTGGTTTGTTTCTCCGCGTCCTCCGCGGCTCCGCGTGAATCATCCCTTGCGGGAACGCAGTCTCACCCCGTCAAATCGCCCATCACCTTGTCGAGTTTCTCGACCAGAAAGTCGGCCTCGGCGCGGCCGAAGGGCATGGGCGGGCGCACCTTCAGGGTGTTGTGATGGATGCTCGCGCGGTTGAGCAGAACGCCCTCGTGGCGCATTGCGTTGGAGACCTTTTCGGCAAGATCGGCGTCGGGCTCGCGGGTCTTGCGGTCTTTCACCAGCTCGGCGCCGAAGAACAGACCGGACCCGCGCACATTGCCGATCGCTTCATAACGCTGCGCCAGGGCATCCATGCGCTCGCGGGCGTAACTCCCGGCGTCATCGGCATTGGCCATCAGGTTTTCGTTCTCCAGCACATCCAGCGTTGCGATGGCAGCGGCACAGGACACCGGGTTGCCGCCGAAAGTGTTGAAGTATCCCGTCGTCTCGCGGAAGGCCGCTAGGATCTCGGGCGAACTGATGACGCTGCCCACGGGGTGCCCGTTGGCCATGGGCTTGCCGGTGGTCACGATCTCGGGCGCCAGGCCGACCTTTTCGTGGCCCCACATATGGGTTCCCGTGCGCCCGAAGCCCGGCTGGACCTCGTCGGCGATCATGATGCCACCAGCCGCACGCACGGCTTTGGCGGCGCCGTCCAGGAAGCCCGATGGCAAGGTCGGAAAGCCCTCGTTGGCGAAATAGGGGTCCAGGATAAAACAGGCGACGCCGTGGCCTGCTTCCTCAAGCTCGGCAATGGCCTTCTCCACATGGGCCGTGAAGGTCTCGGCAAATCCCTTGCCTTCGGCCTCGCCCAGGGGGCGGTAGCTGTCGGGGGCGGGCACAAAGCGGATCCACTCGGCCCGCCCGCCGATGGGTTCGCGGTGGCGCGTCACCTGGGATACCAGCCAGGTGTTGCCATGATAGGTGTCGTCGGTCGCAATGATGCCCATCTTGCCGGTCGCGGCCTGGGCCATGCGCAGGGCAATGTCGTTGGCCTCGCTCCCCGTGCAGGTCAGGATCGCGGTCGAGAGATCGTTGCCCAGATGCCCGGTCAAGCGTTCGACATAGTCCAGGATGTTGTCGTGCAGATAACGCGTGTGGGTGTTCAGCGTGGAAGCCTGGCGCGTGATCGCCTCGACCACATGCGGGTGGCAATGGCCGACATGGGGCACGTTGTTGTAGCAGTCGAGATACTTGCGTCCGTCGGCATCCCACAGCCACACACCTTCGCCCTTCACCAGATGCACCGGCTCGTCATAAAACGTCGGCAGGTTCGGCCCCAACAGTTCACGACGGCGTTCGATCAGTCGTGCGGTATCCTGGGGCATCATCTCTCTCCTTCGTGCCTGCACGACACTATCGAACTGTCATGACAGAGACGCAACGTATTGGTTTCGCATGAACAGCTCACTCCGCATGTTTCTCGCAGAGACGAAAGAACCAATAGACGGGATGGACACGCGGAGACGCGGAGGACGCGGAGTTTGCGTAACCCAGAGCATGCCTGCGTTCGTTGCACGTTGTGAGGTCTCAAGCATTTCGCCGCGCAAAGCGCGGCAGTGAAACCACCAAACCTTGCGCCGAGAGCAGAAGATGCGTTCATCAACGACGCATCGGCCACTTCAAACTCCGCGTCCTCCGCGTCCTCCGCGTCTCCGCGTGACAAAACCTTTTGGTTCCTCTGCCAGTTCGGCACCTCAATCGGGCCAGCGGCGGTGAATCCACAGCCAGTGATCGGGGTTCTCGCGGATCCAGGATTCGAAGGTCTGGTTGACCGCCAGCAGGATGGCGCGCACATCGGCCGCCTTGTCGCCGGTGCGCGGAATGTCGATGGGCTTGAAGACATGGGCGTTGAAATGCGCATTCGGCAGGCGCCGCACGCGCACCGGGACCAGCGGCACGTCATACTTCAGCGCCAGTTCGGCAATGGCGGGCGCGGTCATGGCGTCACGGCCGAAGAACGGCACGGCCACGCCTTCGTTGAACTTCTGGTCGGCCAGAATGGCGATCGCGCCCTTGTTGCGGATCGATGCCAGCAGGGCACGCGCGCCATCGCGCCCCTTGGGCACCCAGGTACCGCCGCGTTTGTTGCGCCAATGCTGAATGATCTTCTCGGACCAGGGATTGCTCGCTTCGCGATAGACGATGGTCAGCTCCAGGCCGCGTTGGATCGCCAGCAGGGACGAGACTTCGAAGTTCCCGAAATGGGCGTTGAAGAAAATCGCCGGCATCGGCGTTGTCGCAGGATTGCTGAGGTCGACATCGGCCGTCACGCTCACCCGGTCGCCGTGATAGACGTCGATTTTGTGCAGATGGGGTGTCTCGCCAACAAAGCGGCCCAGATTGTCCCACATGCCCCGGATGACCTCATCGGTTTGGGCTTCGTCCAGCTCTGGCAGGCTCGCCTTGATGTTGGCCCGCGCGATAGCGTTCTTACGCGTCATGATCCGGCCCAGGCCGCGCCCCAGGAACCCGCCCACAGCCGAGGCACGCTCGATCGGAAGCAGCGAGAGAGAGGCAAAGACCAGCCACAACAGGCCAGCTTCAAAAAGGTAACGCAGGGTTTTCATAGGCCCGGATGGCTTCGCAGGGAGAACAGAAGGTCATCAAGCTTATCCCAATCACGGAAGACAAGCTCAACCCCGACCGGTTCGGCCAGGGTGCGTGTATCGGCGTCCAGGCGCACCCAGTCCTTTTCCGTGGTGACCAGACGCGCGCCGTCCCGGGTCGCTGCTTCCAGCATCTCCATCACGACCATGGGGTCGAGCGTCTGGTGATCGGGAAAGCTCCGGGTCTGCTGGACCACGGCACCGACCTGGCGCAGGGTCTCGAAGAACTTTTCGGGCCGGGCGATGCCGGCAAAGGCATGCACCGGCACGCCCTCCAGCGCCATGGTTTCGGGCCTGGGGTTGAGGTCAGCATGCAGCACGGTCACACCATGCCCGGCGATCCGCTCGGCTATGCCGTGGCGATCCTCCCCGATGATGACCACGGCTTTGCACCGCTCCAGGGCATCATCCAGGGGTTCGCGCAGGGGACCGGCAGGCATCACCCGCCCGTTGCCCAGACCCCAGGGGCCATCGATGACCAGGATCGAAAGATCCTGTTTCAGCGAGAGGTGCTGCAGGCCGTCATCCATGATCAGAATGTCGGCTTCGTCGGCCAGGGCGCGCACGGCGCTCGCCATCCGGTCAGCACCGACCCATACATCGGCATGGCGCGCCAGTAACAGCGGTTCGTCCCCCACATCGGCCGCCCCGTGCACTTCGGGATCAACCTTAAGCGGCCCGGTTTCCCTGCCGCCATAGCCCCGCGAGAGAATGTCGGGCCACCAGCCCTGGGCGGCCAGCCGGTTGGTGATGGCGATGGTGGTCGGCGTCTTGCCGGCCCCGCCCACGGTGACGTTGCCGATGCACACAACCGGTATGCGGATATGTTCGGGTGGCTGGGTGGCGCGCCGCCAGCGCACGACCGCAGTCCAGATCGCCGCGGCTGGACCTAAAGCCCAGGCCAGCACGCCGCCGGTTTCCCAGAAGCCGGGTGCGCGCATCATGAGCGTGGCTCCAGAACGGGCGCCAGGGCGTCCAGCGCGGCATCGACAATGCCGGCGGCATCAGCAAGCGCGCGCTGTTGTCCACGGCTTCCGATCTGCTCCAGGGCTTCGGGTTGGGAGAGTAGCCGCGATACGATGGCAGCCAGGGTTGCCGGGTCGGCCACCTCGATGGCACCGCCTGCCTGCAGCAGGGCTTTTGCCGCCTGGCCGACATTTTCCATATGGGGACCAAACAGGACCGCCCGGCCCAGCAATGCGGGCTCGCGCGGGTTGTGACCGCCGACATGCAGCATGGACTTGCCCATGAACACCGGATTGCCCAGGCGCAGGTAAAGGCCCATCTCGCCCATGCTGTCACCCAGGAAGAGATCGGTTCGAGCTTCGGGAAGTTCGTTGCGCCCGCGCCGTGCAACCCGGAATCCCAGATCGGTCAGTTCGGTCATCAGGGCATCACCCCGGTCGGCATGGCGCGGCACAATCACGGTCAGCAGGCCGGGATGGGCGGGTGCGATCTGGCGATGCACACCGGCCACCATGACTTCATCACCGGGATGGGTGCTGGCGGCCACCCAGACGGGCCGGTCACCAATCGCGTCCTGGACCCGTTGCAGACTTTCGGGATCGGCTTCCAGGGCCGGAGCGGCGGCCTTCATGTCACCGGCCGTGATGACGTTGCGTGCGCCCAGCGCGGTCAGGCGGGCGCCATCGGCTTCGCTCTGGGCCAGGACCACGTCGAACCCGGCGATCATGGCATGAGCCAGGGACGGCGCGCGCCGCCACCGGGCGAAGGATCGTGGCGACATGCGCCCGTTGATCAGCGCGGTGGGAATACCGCGCCGTCGCGTTTCGACCAGCAGGTTGGGCCAGAGTTCGGATTCGACCCATAGCGCGGAGTCGGGCTGCCAGCGGTCCAGAAAGCGGGTCACCGCGCGGGGCCCATCGAGCGGCGCGTACTGGTGGAAGGCGTTGTCGGGCAGGCGTCGCGCCATGATCCCGGCAGAGGTCATGGTGCCGGTCGTGACCAGAATGGTGACGTCGGGACGGGTGCTCAGGCGATCGATCAGGGGCAGCGCAGAAAGGGATTCCCCAACGCTGGCCGCATGGATCCACAGCAGGCGCCCTTCGGGGCGCTGGCCCACACCACGGCCCAGCTTTTCGTCCATGCGTGCAGCGTCTTCCTTGCCGCGCCACAGGCGCAGGCGCAGCAACAGCGGCATGGCCGGTTCGGCCACATGGGTCGACAGACGATACAGTCCTGCAAGCACCGGGCGGCCCCGTCAGGCCTCTGCGGCGGTCTTCGGCGCCACGGCTTCGTCGGTGATCTGCAGGTTCTGCAGGCCGGCATAGAGCCCGCCCCGTGCCAGCAGTTCGGTATGGGTGCCGCTTTCGGCAATCCGGCCCTCGCTCATGACATAGATCACGTCGGCATCGGCGATGGTGGAAAGCCTGTGGGCCACCACCAGGGTCGTTCGGCCTTCGGCCAGGCGCGCAAGAGCTTCCTGGACCTGACGCTCGGAATGGGAATCGAGTGCGCTCGTTGCTTCGTCCAGCAGCAGGATCGGCGCATCACGCAGGATCGCCCGGGCAATCGAAAGGCGCTGGCGCTGGCCACCCGAAAGCTTGATGCCGGATTCGCCCACCACCGTGTCGTAGCCCAGCGGCATCTCCATGATGAAGTCATGGGCCGCGGCATCGCGCGCGGCAGCTTCGATCTCGGCCTGGCTCGCCTCCATGCGGCCATAGGCGATGTTGGCCCCGACCGTGTCGTTGAACAGTGCGACCTCCTGGCTCACCAGGGCAATGTTCGAGCGCAGGCTGGCCAGGGTGACATCGCGGATATCGGTGCCGTCCACCGCAACCACGCCGGAATCGATGTCATAGAAGCGCGGGATCAGATTCAGCACGGTCGATTTGCCGGCACCCGAGGCACCGACCAGCGCGGCCGTCTTGCCCGCGGGCACCTCCAGCGAGATGCCGTTGATCGCCGGCACGTCGCCATAGGAAAAGGTGACATCGATAAAGGTCAGGTGTCCGCCATCGATCTTCAGGGCGCCGGCATGCTCCCGATCGCGGATGGTCGGCTCCAGATCGACCAGGGCCAGCACGCGCTGGGCCGCGGCCAGGCCTTCCTGCAGATGGTTGTTGAGCTTGGCGAAGTTCTTCAGCGGTTGATAGGCCAGCAGCAGCGCGGTGATGAAGCTGAAAAATGCGCCCGCCGTGGTCGTGCCTGCGATCACCTGATCGCCGCCGTAAACGATAATCACGGCAATCGCCACGCCGGCCAGCGTTTCCATGATCGGCGAGATCGCCGCCTTGGCCCGCATGGTCTTGAAGATCTTCATGAACAGCGTGTCGATGCGTTCGCGCGCCCGTTCGATCTCGTGGTCTTCCTGGCCATAGGCCTTGATGTGGCGCACGCCCCGGAAGGTCTCGGACATGAATCCGGTCACCGTCTCCAGTTCCGCCCAGGCGCGGGTGGCGCGCTTGCGCACCTTGCGCCCGATCGCAGAGACCGGGAAAAACGCCAGCGGAAAGACAAAAAACGCGACCAGCGCCAGCGCCCAGTCCTGATAGAACATCAGCGCGACCAGGAAGATCAGGGTCAGCACGTCCTTGGCCATGGCGGTCAGCGTGTTGGCGACGGCATCGCGCATCAGGTCCACATTGTTCATGCAGCCCGCGATCAGTTCGCCCGTGGAGGCGCCGTGGAAAAACGCCATGTCGGCGCGGATCAGGCTTTCAAACACACGCTGGCGGATATCGGCGACGATGCGCATGGAAACCCGCGCCATGATCACGGTCTGGGCATAATCGGCCAGACCCTTGATCACAAACACCACCAGTACCGCCACGGTAATCACCATCAGGCGGCTGTGGTCCTTCTCGATGAAGATTTCGTCCAGGATCGGCTGGACCATCCAGGCATAGGCCGCCGTGGTGGCCGCCACCAGGGCCATGAACACCACCGCCAGCAGCATCTGGGGAATGTAGGGCCGGATATGCTCGCGCATCAGCCGACCGACAATGGCCTTGGTCGACAGCGCAGCAGGAAGGGGTTCGTTCATCAGGGTTTCCGCAGGCCCGCCGGACGGCCTTCAGGGTAAGTATCTGTTTTAGAACATTTTGCGATCATGGGGAATCGCGGGCGTGAAGGCTGCACTCAGTAGAGCCGCGCCACCAGGTCGATCAGGGCATCGTGCAGATCAGGGTTAGCCGCCGCCAGCGTGGGATGGCGGGCAGTTTCCAGATTGTAGATATAGGGTGCGCCCTCGGCGGTGCCACAACGGCCGCCGGCTTCGGTCACGATGATATCGGCACCGGCCAGGTCCCAGTCGCTCTTGGGCCCCAGGGACAGGGTCGCGTCGTACTTGCCGCAGGCGACCAGCGCCATGCGGTAGGCCACGGAATTGACTGCGTTATAGGTCGCGGGTTTCTGCGTCATGCCGTCCAGCGTGCGCTGGATCATGCGGGCGCTGGCCAGCAGGCGCGCATCGTTGAAATCGGCACGCCCGGAAACCGTGATAGCCTCATCGTTCAGCCGCGCGCCGCCGTCCCGGTAGGCATCGAAGAACTCGTCCGTCGCCGGGTTGAAGACACAGCCGCTCACCGGGCGGCCATCGACCACCAGGGAGGTCGCCACCGTGAATTCCGGGCGTTCTTCCAGAAAGGCACGTGTCCCGTCGATCGGATCGACGATCCACAACACGGACTGGTTCAGGCGGTCGGAATCATCCTCGGTTTCCTCCGACAGCCAGCCATAGTCCGGACGCGCTTCCATCAGGCGTGCTTTCAGCAGCGTATCGACCGCAATGTCGGCCTCGCTGACGGGATCTCCCTTGCACTTGGTCCATTCCCTGGGCCGGTTACGGAAGAAGCTCAGCGCCAGTGCGCCGGCTTCTCGCGTTGCGTCCTTCAGCAGCCCGTGATCGGCTTCAAGATTCAACGTCACACCCCGGCGACTGTCATGCCGTCGATGCGCACGCTGGGGCTGTCGGTGCCGAAGAGGAACTGCAAGTCGTTGGCGGGGATCAGGTTGGCGTACATGTCCTTCAGATTGCCTGCGATCGTGATCTCGCTCACCGTGTCGGTGATCTCGCCATCCTGGATACGGAACCCGGCTGCGCCGCGGCTGTAATCACCGGTCACACCGTTGACGCCGAAACCGATCAGATAGGTCACATAAAGCCCGTCCTTAATGTCGGCCATCAGTGCTTCGGGCGATTCCGTGCCGGGCTCCAGCCACAGGTTGGCGGGCGAAGGCGAGGGTGAGCCCGAGGTTCCGCGTGTGGCGTGACCCGTGGGCTTGAGCTCCAGCTGACGGGCCGAGCGGCAATCGAGCAGCCAGGTGGTCAGTTCGCCCTTGGAGATCAGCTCGTTGGCCCGGGTCTCCAGGCCTTCACCGTCAAACGGGCGCGAACGCAAACCGCGCTGGCGGTGCGGGTCCTCGACAATGGTGATGCCTGATCCGAACACGTCCTTGCCCATGCTGTCTTTGAGGAAGCTGGTGCCGCGTGTGATCGCGGGCCCCGAGATCGCATCGATGAAATGGCCCAGAAGACTTCTGGCATTGCGATCATCAAACACGATCGGCATCGCCTTGGTCGGCAGTTTCTTGGGGTTCAGCTTGCGCAGGGTGCGCCGGGCGGCTTCCTTGCCGATCTCGGCAGGCGAGGGCAGATCTTCCATGTGGCGCGCCATGCGGTATTCGCCGTCGCGTTCCATACCCAGGCCCTCGCCCGCGATGACTGCGGCTGAGATGCTCGAGGACGTGCCCGAATGGCTGCCCTGGAACCCGTTGCTGGCGGCAAGCGCCGAGGTAATCCGGTGCCAGCCGGTCGAGGCGCCTTCGGTGTTGGTGATGCCTTCGACACTGCGCGCCGCATCCTCTGCTTCCTGGGCCATCGCTATCAGGCGTTCGGGCGCGGGCTCGTCGTTGGCGTCGAGGTCGAGGTCGGGGAACTCGGTGGCCAGCAGTTCGGCTTCTGCCAGCCCTGCCAGCTTGTCCTCGGGCGCGATCCTGGCCATCGCCACGGCGCGATTGACCAGTTCGTCCAGCGTGCTGTCGGAAGGATCGGTGGTCGAGACAATCGCCATGCGCTGGCCCACGAAGACCCGCAGGCCCAGATCAGTCGATTCAGAGCGTTCCAGTTCCTCCAGCGCACCCATGCGCCAGTTCACCGAAAGCGAGGTGTCGGAAAAGGCCACGGCATCGGCACTGTCGGCACCGGCCTTGAGCGCGCGATCAACCAGATCGCCCGCCAGATCGAGAGGTTTTTTCTGTTCTGTCATGGGGCCACGACATAGCGGCCCGAACCGGACTTGGAAAGGCTCTTTTGCCTGCAACAGGCGTGTGCTGCGATTGTCTTTTAGCCTCAGTCGCCGGCGTCTGAGGCTAAACAACGAATCCCTGTTACATGCTCCTGGGCACTTTCCGGGCGATCCAGGCAAAGCCGAACATGGCCGCACCAGTTGAAAGGAAGACCGAAACCAGCGGGAAGACGCTGAGCAGGCCCGAATAGACCGCTGCGGGCAGGATGCTGGAGGCGTCCGAATAGGTCGAATAGACCATGGTCATTTCCGGGTGCTCGCGTTTCTTCACCGCGCGCATGAAGGTGACGTTGGCACAGGAATCACAGGCCGTGATGCCGATCGAGGCGAGCAGCAGCAGGGCGATCACAAAGGTGATGTTGTCGGGCGCAAAGGCGACAGCCAGGGTCGCCAGTCCGGCCGCCGCGAAGCCGCCGATCAGAACCCGGCGGATGCCGTGCTTGCGCCCGATCCAGCCGAACAGCAGGGCCGCGAACATCATGCCGTTGGCGGCTGAAACCAGAATGCCGCCCAGTTCCTGGGATCCACCCTTGGCCACGATCAGCACGGGACCATAGACGATCAGCGCGCCCCAGAACGTCTCGCGCCCCAGACCCAGGCACCAGGCCAGCACCAGGCGCGGCTGTTTGAAGAAGCGCGGCAGATAGGAAAGCACGCTGAACGGCTTGGGCGAGGCTGCGGTCATCTTGGCGACAACGGGGTCGTCCTTGATGCGCATGTACCAGAAGAATGCCAGGGCCAGCAGGCTGATCCCCGTGGCGATGCCATAGGCGACCCAGGGACCCGCATGCTCGAACAGCAGGATGCCGATCAACGGGCCGCCGCCCCAGGCGATGCCGGAAAAGGCATACTTGAACGGCTCCATCCGGGTCAGTTCCTGCTTGGCGACATAATCCATGATGTAGAGGTTGAGCGTGATGTTCACACACGCTGCCCCGAAGGAGCGCAGGAACATGCCCGCCGCCAGGGTCGGCAGGGTGTCGAGCCCCAGCATGAGGGGCGAAAACGCCAGCATCAGCAGGCCGGCGCTGTACATGCGCCTTCGGCGGAACTTGCTGATCATCTTCGGGATAATGAATCGCCCGGCAAACGCGCCCCAGGCGATGACAAAATAGAGGATCGAAAGATCGCGCGCGTTGCCCAGCGTGGCATAGGCCTGCAGGGGAATGATCGCCATCAGCATCGCGCGCGACATGCAGTCGACGGTCGAAAGCACCGTGAACGACACCGTTCCCGGCGCTTCCAGCAGGCGGACATTGAGAGGCAGGCGAACCAGCATGGCGGCGGACGAACCTTACGCGTGACCAGGCCACCAGACCACTGTGCCCGCCTCAGGGCAATGAGAATTCCGCTGCGTGTTCGCTCCGCTTTGTCTTTTAGCCTCAGGCGCCGAGCGAACGCCCGGCGCCTGAGGGAACAAACAGAAAAACCGCCGCAACCTACATTCCGCGGGGAATCCAGCGGCTGGTCCAGGCTGCGGCGACCAGCACGATCGCGGTCACGACAAAGACGACCGGCAGATCGACAAACGAAAGCAGGACGGAAAACAGCATCATCGGGCCCAGTTGCGCGGCCTGGCCATAGGTCACGAAGACCATGGTCATCTCGTCGCGTTCGCTGACCCGCACCGCACGCAGAAACGGCACCGTGCCCACGGCATCCAGCGCCACCACGCCCAGACCGGCCAGCAGGAAAAGCCAGAACCCTGCCCACGGATCGGGATAGGCCAGTGCCACGGTCGAGGTCGCGAGGCCGGAAAAGACGAAGGCGCCGATCACCACCCGGCGCACGCCCGTGCGCCGCGCCAGCCAGCCGATCCCCGGTGTGATCAGCAGCAGCATGTTGCAGGCCCCCACGATCAGGCCGCCGGCTTCCTCGCCCGCCCCTGATTTGACCATGTAGATCGGGCCATAGACGTTCAGCACCGACCACCAGGTCGAGCGCGCAACGGCAATCGTATAGGCTAGGCGCAGGCGCGGCTGGATGAAGAACCGGCGGATGAAGCGCAATGGGTTCTTCGGCTTGGCCGCGCGCGTGGCCAGCAGGCTCATGTCGCTGATGCGTATGGCGCGGAAGTAGAACAGCTCGGCGAGCGAGGCACAGGCCGCCAGGCCATAGGCCGCCCAGGGATCGACCCGGGCAAACAGCAGTACGCCGACATAGGGACCGATGCCCCATGCCAGCGCCTGAAAGAACAGGCGCGTGGGTTCTGCCTTGACGAAATCGCGTTTGGCGATGTGGTCCATCATGTAGAGGTTCTGCGCGATGAACAGCGCCGTGCCGCCGAACTCCCGGCACAGTGCGCCCAGCGGCAGGCCGGCCATGGTGCCCGTGGCCAGGAATACCGGTGCCATGGCGCAAAGGATGATGCAGCCGACATAGACCCTGCGCCGCCGGAACCGTCCGATCAGCGCGGGAATGCCGAACGACAGCAGCAGGTTCGCCGCAGCCACGATCATGAACATGATCGAGACGTTGCGGGCGCTCCCCAGCACCAGATAGGCCTCCAGCGGAACCACGCTCAGCAGCACCGCGCGCCCGAAGGCGCCGGTGGCAAACATCATGCCGAAGGATGCTGCGCCGGGGCGCAGGAACCAGGGCCGTGAAAGGTCGAGCGGATCTGCCATAGCGCCATCGCGCGGGTGTAGCCGTCACCACAGCACCACAATCGCGCTGCTTGCAATCACAAAGCGGTGCCGCGCCCGGCGATTCATGTGTTGCTGTTATGTTCTTTCTTGCCTAGCCTGCAGGTGCAGGGGGAAATCGCTGGGGGCAGGGAGTTCGCTATGAAGAGGATGTTAGTTTCCCCGATCAGCCTCGTGCGCCTTTGCGCGCTCGTTCTGGTCCTGCTGCCGGTCGCCGCCTGCGTCGCGCCGGGGCCGCCGCAGGTCACGTCTCACGTGACGCGTTTTGCCGATTTTGCCGGCAACCCCGCCGGCCAGGCCTTCATCGTCATACCGCTTGCCCACCAAAAGCAGAGTGCGGAATACAGCCAGTACCGGCGCGAGATCGAAGCCCACCTTGTCGCGCAGGGCCTGCGTGCCGTCGACTCACAGGACCAGGCCGACTATCTCGTGAACTTCGACTACCGCATCGGCGCACACGATGAGTCCTATCTCGTGGAGGAATACGGAACCCTGGTTCCAGGCCAGACCATCACCACCACGGATCTGATCTACAACTCGGCCACGGGAACCTACGAGCCCTATCATTCCACCGAATACATCCCCCCGGTCCATGGCGTCACCGGGTACCACACCGTGACCGAGACCATCTTCGACCGTCACTTCACCCTGCGCATGTTCGACCTCGATCGCTCCAGCGGAGACGATCTCTACCCGGCCTACGAAGGCACCGTCGCCAGCTCGGGCTCCACCCCCTCCTTCGCCGGCGTCAGCGCCTGCCTCTTCGATGCCCTGTTCTCCAGTTTCCTCCAGCCCGGCACCCAGGACACCAGCCAACCCAGCGACACCTGCATGCGGTGAGGACAGAAGGACTCACGCGGAGACAAGTGATGCAAGATCGAACGCTTGACGATGTGACCGGTGAGGTCGTGGATGCAGCCATGAAACTGCATGGTGCGTTGGGCCCCGGGCTTCTGGAATCAGTCTACGAAACGATTCTTGCCCGCGATCTCGAGCGGCGGGGCCTGGGAGTAATCCGCCAGCACGCGCCATCCTTCGACTACGACGGACTGCACTTTGCAGAAGCCTTCCGCATTGACCTTCTGGTTCAGGATCGCGTGGTTGTTGAGATCAAATCAACCGACAGCTTCCATCCCGTCTACGCCAAGCAGGTCCTGACCTATCTACGTCTGATGGGTTTGCCCGTCGGCCTGCTTCTCAACTTTGGTGCACCGACCATGAAGGAAGGTTTGCGGCGTATCGTGAACAACCTGTCGCCGGGTGAGACGACGCATCTGCGTGTTAATCAGCAAGGTTAGGAAAAATGCACGCGGAGCCGCGGAGGACGCGGAGTCTTAGCGGGTGGTATCGGAGTCAGACGTCATGGGCGTAGTGCCAAACGCGGGAACTGCTCGTTGGTCGCCGCGCATGCGCGGCAGAAGTATTGAGAGTTCAGCGCAAGCATTTCGAAAGCTGCGCCGAACCACTCCGCGTCCTCCGCGGCTCCGCGTGCACAATCCATTCTCACAGCTTGCGCCGAACTCTCTCTGCCTCTGTGTGCGACCCCTTCTTCCCCGTTACCCCGCCAGGCGGTTGGCGGCCGACGTCACCGCCAGCAGGCTGGCTTGCACGATGTTCTTGTGCACGCCCACGCCGAACACCGTGCGGGCTTCCGCGTTGCGGGCTTCGACATAGGCGGCAGCACCCGCGTCGCTGCCCTGGCTGATGGCGTGTTCGTGGTAATCGACCACCGTCATGTCGATGCCCAGTTCTTCCTTCAGCGCGTGGATATAGGCATCGATCGGACCGTTGCCAGTGCCGTGGATCTCCTTTTCCTCGCCCTGGATCGTCACGCCTGCGGTCATGCGGCGCAGTTCGCTGGCATGGGTGTCGGGCACGGTGCGATAGGTGCGGAACACCACCGGGCCCTGGGGGTTCACATAGGTCGCATCAAAGGCCTCGCGGATGTCGCTACTCGACAGTTCGGCCTCCGTGTCGTCGGTCTGCTTCTGCACGACCTGGCTGAAGTCGATCTGCAAACGCCGCGGCAGCACAAAGCCGTGGTCCTGCTCCATGATCCAGGCGACACCACCCTTGCCCGACTGGCTGTTGACCCGGATGATCGCCTCGTAAGACCGCCCCACATCCTTGGGATCCATGGGCAGATAGGGCACTTCCCAGGTATCGGAATTGGCCTGTTCCAGCGCCTTCAGGCCCTTGTTGATCGCGTCCTGGTGCGAGCCTGAAAACGCTGTGAACACCAGATCGCCGGCATAGGGGTGGCGGGGATGCACCGGCAGGCGGTTGCAGTGTTCGGCGACGTTGATCAGGTTGTTGATGTCGCTGAAATCAAGCCGGGGGTCGATCCCCTGGGTCATCATGTTCAGCCCCAGCGTCACGATATCGACATTGCCCGTGCGCTCACCGTTGCCGAACAGCGTGCCTTCAATGCGGTCGGCCCCTGCCATGCAGGCAAGCTCGGCCGCGGCCACGCCCGTGCCCCGGTCGTTATGGGGATGCAACGACAGGATGATTGAGTCCCGGTTCTTGATGTTCCGCAGGAACCATTCGATCTGGTCGGCATAGATGTTGGGTGTGGACATCTCCACCGTGGCGGGCAGGTTGAAGATGACGGGGTTGTCGGGCGTCGGCTCCCACACATCCATCATCGCCTCGCAGACCTCCACGGCATAATCCAGCTCCGTGCCCGTGAAGCTTTCTGGCGAATACTGAAAACGCCAGCGCGGCCCGGGATTGGCCTCGGCCAGCTCACGCACCAGCTTTGCGCCATCGGTGGCGATCTTCTTGATGCCCTCGCGGTCCGAATTGAACACCACGCGCCGCTGCAACGTGCTGGTCGAATTGTAGAGATGCACGATCACCCGGTCGGCCCCCTCGCAGGCCTCGAACGTGCGCCGGATCAGCGGCTCGCGCGCCTGGGTCAGCACCTGGATGGTGACGTCCTCGGGGATCATCTCCTGTTCGATCAACTCGCGGGCAAAATCAAAATCGGTCTGGGATGCGCTGGGAAACCCGATCTCGATTTCCTTGAAACCCATCTCCACCAGCGTGTTGAACATGCGCCGCTTGCGCTCTGGCCCCATGGGTTCGATCAGCGCCTGGTTGCCGTCGCGCAGGTCCACGCTGCACCACGTCGGCGCCTCGGTGATCACCGCGCCGGGCCAGGTGCGGTCGGGCAACGCAACGGGTTCATACGCCTTGTAGCGGCCAAACGGCATCGCCTTGGGAGTAACGGGGGTGGGTCGTGCCATAACAAATTCCTTGAAATTCAGTCTCGCGCGCATCGCGCATCATCGGGTTCTTGTCTGTTGCGGACCCGGTTGGCCCGCATGGTCACTGACTTGATAGTCGGAAAACTCCGTCTTCGCCCAACACACGAAAAGAGGGCCCGCCCTCCGAAGCGTTGGCGCCAAGCCAACGCGCAGGAGGGTCGTAACGGCAAACGACCGATACGGCAATCAGGGCGGAGAAGGGATGGAAGATCGGGAACATGAGATCGAAACGCTTTGATGAAGAGGACACGGCAACAGGGCCGGCACCTCTCTGCGAGGCGCCGATCAGACGAGTAGTAGGCCTAGAGCCAAGGTCCGGTTCGCGATCATGAGCGGAGAATTAGGGGTGATTGGGCAGGGTGTCAAGATTTCCGAAATTTCTGGATTTCCAATTGCGTCTTCAAATCACACGGCAACATCGTCGACCATTGTTGTCAGGCATGGAACACACTCGTCGATGAGTCCTGGCACATCATGACCATCGGGCATCCCAAGCGGGCGCGTCGGTTCGAATCAATGCAAATAGGCATACGCTGACAACAGAATTCGCCATGGGATTTTTGACCATTTCCACAAGTCTCATCAATCATGGGCAAAAAGACCATAACACAACATTCACAACAATGCTGAATGGAATCAATGTAAATACAATAATACACCATATTAGATATAATTTATCTTTCTATATCTTTTTAAAGATATCGCCTTTGTATTTAAGCACAAAGTAAACTATCATTGAGAATGAATACAGCGCCATAAGAATATTGAGAATATTCAATGCCAGTATCAGATTCTATTCCTGGGCACACATCAAAATTCATTTCCATTTTTCATTGCATTAAGGACTTACAAAATCGTCTACCGAGTTTCGGTGTCAGTTTACTTATCTCCGGTCGCTTGCCTCTCATTGCCAGCCACGTATGCCAGCACGCCCTCGTCACAATCTATCCGCTCACCGCCTTCCTGGGCCGCCCGCCTTTGCGTCCGTTCTTGCGGGCTGCGGCTGCTTTCGCGGCGCTGCGGGACTGGCCGCCGGTGGCGCCGAGTTGGGCGGCCATCCAGTTCCGGGAGCCGAACATGCCCTGGAGCAGGGCGGGCAGATAGAGGTCCGCGTCGAGGCGCGGCCAGTGCAGGCCAAGGCCTGACGGGCTGATTTCGATTTCGGCAAGATCGGCGGGTGACGCTCCGGCCAGCCCTTCGGTCCGTTCGGCCGGAAAGGCAACCTCCACGCCGGTGTCGAGTGCGACAACAATACGCGCGCGTTTCGCGTCGTAGCGGGCTGAGACGGCGTGGCCGCCTTCACGCTGCGCGTCCATGCGCGCCTTAGCCTTGTCGAATTCCTGTTCAGTCACGGCCATGGATGTCTCCCCATCGTTCACAAAGCGTTTAGAGATCACCAGTCAGGGCAGTCTGCATTCGGTTTACCGCCGGGAGGCCGAAACCTTAGGCCTCGCGGAGCACAACTGGCCCCTCCGGGCAGTTCAGATTGAACACCGCTTCGCCGTCGGCTCCGATGACGTGGACATGCGCGGGTCGGTGGTCGTTCGGGTAGATGACCACGCGCAGGCCGTCGAGACGAAGCACAGTCGGCATGGAATTACTCTACAATACCTAAGCGCTTGGGTCGAGCGATTCAAGGCATGCTTGTCGTGTCATGAGGCCCAGAGCTACTCCCGCGCCAACCCCCACCGCACACCCACCGCCAGCACGCCGCCACCGGCGATCATCAGCGCCACGGGCACCGCACTTTCGGCGTGGATGGCGCCCATCAGGGCCGCGGCGATGGCGGCGAAGGTGAACTGGATGGCGCCCAGCAGGGCGCTGGCGCTGCCGGCCACGGCGGGGAAGGGGGCCAGGGCCAGGGCCGAGGTGTTGGGCAGCATCAGGCCCAGGGCCGAAATCGCTGCCACCACGGGGATGACAAAGCCCGTGACCCCGCCCCAACCCGTCGACGCCGTCACCACCAGGGCAGCCGAGCCAACGGCGAAGACGGCCGTTCCCACGCTCAGCAGTCGCGCGGGGCCGAAGCGGGGAATCAGGCGTCCGTTCACCTGGGCGGTGGCGACAAAGCCGCCCGCCGTGAGGCCGAAAAACAGCGCATAAACATCCGGCGCAAAGCCGAAGAGGTTGATGAAGACAAAGGGGGAACCCGCGATATAGGCAAACATGCCGCCCAGCGAGAGCCCGCCGATCAGCGCATAGGCCAGAAACCGCATGTCGCGCAGCAGGCGCAGATAGGTCGCCATGATGCGACCCAGTTGCAGCGACTGGATGTGCTCGGTTTTTTGGGTTTCGGGCATGCGCCAGATCACCGCGGCCAGGCACACCATGCCGATGGCGGCCAGGCACCAGAAGATCGCGCGCCAGTCGGACCAGATCAGCAGCTGGCCGCCCAACAGCGGCGCGAACATGGGGGCAGCCCCCATCACCAGGATGAGTGCGGAGAAGATGCGCGCGGCCTCGTTCTTCTCGAACAGGTCGCGCACCACCGCGCGGGAGATCACGCCGCCCGCACAGGCCCCCAGACCCTGGGCCGCACGGAAGCCGATCAGCGCCTCGATGCTCTCTGCCATGGCACAGCCGACCGAGGCCGCCGAAAACAGGACCAGGCTGAAGAACAGCGGCGCGCGCCGTCCAAACCGGTCCGAAAGTGGCCCGAACAGGATCTGGCCCGCGGCAAAGGCGATGAAAAACGCGGCCAGGGAAAGCTGCACCGTGGTCGCATCGGTCTCCAGCGCCGTGGTCAGTGTCGGGAAGGCCGGCAGATACATATCGATCGATAGCGGCGCAAAGGCCGTCAGCAGGCCCAGGATCACCACCAGCTCCACACGCCGCCGCCCCGCCGGGACAAAGGTCACGGTTTCCTGTCTGAACATGCTTCCCGATCAAAGGCTGGTCCGACACCCGAAGCGGCCCGGTCACCCCAGTCTCCCGCAGACCATCTTCCCAGACAACCCAGGCTTGCTTCCAACCCCCAACCTCCAACCCCCCACGAGTCATTCTCCGGCTTGACCGGAGAATCCATGCACCGGCATCACCACCAGGCACCGTGCCTGATGAGGCGCTCATCTGACTCATGAGCACACATTCGGATCGTGCCACGTGCCTCTCCGCCACATGGTGCACGCGGAGCCGCGGAGGACGCGGAGTAACACGGAACAAGAGATTCACACAGAGGCACAGTGGGCTCGTGCTGGCCACTTGTTCTCATGACGAATCAGAAGACTTGTTCGGATC
>CALIUG010000066.1 GCA_938048755.1 uncultured Alphaproteobacteria bacterium | reverse complement strand
GTTTCGGGGTCATAGATCGCTAACCTGGGCAACGTGATCGCTTTGCCGGATGTGCCGCCCATGGCAATGCCCAGGGTATCGTTGACCAGAATGGCAAACTCCAGAGCCTCGCGCGGGCGCCGCCGGTCCCTGTGGTCGCGGCGATCTTTGCGTTGGCGGCGCTCCTTGATGCCCGACGGAGCACCAAGTTCGACCCGGCGGCGGTCACAGATGCGCCGGTCGCCGCCTGTGCGCCGATCGATGCGCTTGCCTTCAACAAAGACGGGCTCGGGCACGTCTTCTGTCTTGAGATAGATCGTGCCGCCGTCGGCCCGGCAGAGGCCCTTGGCCTCCAGCATGATCATTTCGAGCAGCGTGTTGAGGCCCTTTTCGCCGGTCAGGGCAACGCCGATCTCGTTCATGCGGCGAATGCGCTCGCGGCTGGACTTGATCTCGGCCTCGCGCCGATAGAGGTCGGTGACGTCGTTGTAGACCGCGATCAGGCCATCACCTGATGCCGTGACACGGGTACGCAAGGTTCGCCCGTCGGTCAGATGGCGATCGAAGGTCTGGCCGGGAACATGTGCTGCGATGGTATCGCTGACCCATTGGTCAGCAGCGGTATCGCCCAGATCAACAATCTCGTAATCGACCATGGCGTTGAGGAAGCTCCCGAGGGTCGAGCCATCGCCAAGGTGACCACTTGCCGCCCCGAACATGCGGCGCGCCGTGCGGTTCCAGGAAAGTAGGCGCAGGTCGCTATCCAGCACCAGAACTGCGCTGGGCAGGTGGTCAAAGGCCTCAACAATCAGAGAACGGCGATTGGCCGATGTCTGTTGAGCCGTCGACATATCCTGGGCCAGATGATCAGACACCAGCCGCCCTTTCGCATTGATCATGGGCATTAAGCGTGACGCTGCGAGCGCTGCAAAGCCGCATTTGGTCGAATCGTAGCGCCTGTCCTGATCGTGAACAAGTGATCGCTATCGCAGTTGGCCGCAATCAGTGGGTGAACAGCACCGGAAGATCGGAACGGTTCAGCATGAAACGTGTCGCACCACCCAGGATCAACTGACGCAGCTTCCCCTGGCTGAATGCCCCCATGACAAGGAAGGCTGCCTCTTCCTGATGGGCAATCTGCAACAACGTGTCGCCGATGTTCGTCCAGTTGGTCGGCAGGTTGTGCACGTGACAGTGAATGTCGTGCAGCGCGAGGTAGCTTGCCAGGGCGTCGGGCCCGGGGCCGCGCATGGACCCTTCCTCGGGCGCAAGGATAGCAACCTCCTTGGCCTTCTGGAGCAAGGGCATGGCCCGATGCACGGCACGCGCGGCCTCCGCGCCGCCGTTCCAGGCGATGGCCGCATTGCCCGAAAGGTCCGAAACGCAGCCCGACGGTACCAGAAGAAGCCCGCTGCCTGATTCCATCAGCACGGATTCTGCCACGACCTCTTCCTTGGCATCGCCGTCGGCCGTGGGCCGGGCAGCAATCACCAGGTCCGAAAGCCTGCCGCGCTCGGCAATCACTTCGTCCTCGCGACCTTCTTCCAGACGGAAGGTGACGGAAGCCTTGTTGTGTGCGGGTTGTTCGGTCACTTCGACACCGTGACGTTCGGCGACGGATTCCAGGTCGGAGGAGGCGCGGTCGGCACGCCGGTCGATATCCTGTTCGGCCGTCGAGATGATTTCCTCGATCACGGCGCCGGTCATGCCTTCGGTCATGAAGGCTACAGCATCACGGGGATTTCGGCGCACATTGATCGCTTCAACATGAGCATCGAAGCGTTTGGCCAGCAGCAGCGCTGTTTCCAGCGCGCTTTGGCCCTCCGTGGTGCCGGATGCAGCAACCAGAATCTTGGCCATGGTCATGATGTGGTTCCCCTGGAACAGTGCATTTCAAGCAAGATGCAGTTTACCCGTGATTGGCTGGTCCCGCCAATCCAACCTTCAGCTTGGCGGCGGTATCGGAGAATGGGGTTCCTCAAAGCCAACGGGATCCTGGTGGATGATGACCTCGGCACCGGGAAACTCATTCATGATCAGAAGCTCGACCTCATCGGCGATCTCATGGGCCTGAACCAGAGAGAGATCGGGTTCCAGCTCCAGATGAAGCTGAATGAAGGGCTGGATGCCGGAACTTCGGGTGCGCAGATCGTGGAGACCCCTGGTATCGGGATGACTCCAGACAATCGCCTTGATCTGTTCGCGCTCGTCTTCGGGGAACTCCCGATCCATCAGCAGGTCGAGCGAGCGGCCCGCCACTTTCCAGGAGCTGAACGCGATGTAGAAGGCAATGGCGATTGCTACGGCGCTGTCGAACCACCAGATGCCGAACTCCGATGACGCCACCAGTGCGATGATGACGCTGAAGTTGATCAGGATGTCCATGCGGTAGTGAATGGCATCGGCGCTGATCGCCGTCGATTGGGTCCTTTTGACGACGAACTGCTGGAAGACCACGAGCGCGATGGTGAGCACCATCGAGATTACCATGACGCCAATGCCGATCTCGGAGTTTTCGATCTGATGCCCCGTACCGAGCCGGTGCAGCGCCTCGAACACGATGAAGACGCCCGAACCAGCGATAAAGGCTGCCTGAGCCAGACCTGCCAGGGGTTCGGCCTTGCCGTGCCCGAATCGATGCTCACGGTCGGCCGGCTGAAGCGCGTGACGTACGGCAAAGAAATTCAGGAGCGAGGCAAATGCATCGAGCAGGGAATCGACCAGCGATGAAAGCATGCTGACCGAACCGGTCATCAGCGCAGCAATGATCTTGGCCACAATCAGGACCAGCGCGACGGAGACCGACGCAAGGGTCGCCAGGCGCATTAGCCGTGCGCCAGCCGCGTCGACTCTGCCGACACTGCCTTGCGGAGTTTGTGACGTGGATGTCATGTCAGGGGAACAACCTCCGTGTCGTCCACGCGTCGGCATCGCTTTCGCGCGAGAACTCGATCCGTTCGTGCAGCCGGAACGGTTTTTCCGACCAGAATTCGATGCGATGGGGAATGACCCGGAAGCCTGACCAGTAAGGTGGCCGCGGCACGGTTCCGACGGCATGTTTCAGCGCCATTTTCGCGACGTTTTTCTCCAGATCATAGGCCGTTTCCATGGGGCGTGACTGCTGGCTGGCCCAGGCCCCGATCTGACTGTCGCGGTGCCTGCTGGCGTAGTAGGCATCGGCCTCTTCCTTGCTCACCTGCTCGACGCGTCCCTGGACCCGGACCTGCCGGCCCAGCGGCATCCAGTGGAACGTGAGCGCAGCCTTGGGATTGGCCAGCAGTTCGCGGCCCTTTCGGCTTTCATAGTTGGTGTAGAACACAAACCCGTCCAGCCCATAGCCTTTCAGAAGAACCATGCGCAGCGAAGGTTGTCCGTCCGTATCGGCCGTGGCCAGGGCAACGGCGGTGGGTTCCTTCAGGCCTGAATCCGCAGCTTCGGCATACCATTCCGAAAAAACTTCGTAGGGATCGCGGTCTTCGATGCGTGCCATGCCAGATTCCTTGTGCCGGGAATGTCGGTGAAGTGTGACCGGTGTCCCTTTTTTCTTTTGTTTCGTGACATCATCTCGATCGGGTGATTGCCACAATGGGTTCTGCCTTGTTATGGCCGGATTTCTTGGCTAGGGCTAGGGGTCTGGTTCAGGGGTTGATCAACGTGAAACCGCAGCTGAGATGGAAAACATGATGAAGATCAAATTCGCTGCTCTGGCTCTTGCCGGTGCTCTCTCTTTATCCGCCTGCTCCGAGAATGCCGGTGGCAAGGAAACCGCGGGAACATTGCTCGGCGCAGCTGGTGGCGCGCTCTTGGGCTCACAGGTTGGTGGCGGCACCGGCCAGATCTTTGCAGCGATCGGTGGTGGCCTCCTGGGTGCCTATCTGGGAAATCAGGTTGGTTCCTCGCTGGATCGGGCGGATCAGGCTTATGCTGCGCAGGCGGAAAGTGCCGCCCACAATGCACCGGTCGGTGAGACCATTTCCTGGAACAACCCGGATTCGGGCAATTACGGCACCTATACGCCGGTGCGTGACGGCACCGATCAGAACGGCGCCTATTGCCGCGAGTATCAGACCACGGTCACGGTCGGCGGCGAGTATCAGCAGGCATACGGCACAGCCTGCCGTCAGCCCGATGGCTCCTGGAAGGTCGTGAACGGCTAGATTCCAAAGGATTCGAGCGCTTCAGCGCTCCATCCGCGCAAGGACCCGCGCCTCGATGCTTTTTCGGGGTGGCGGGTCCTTTGGCGTCTGGGGGTCGTCAAAGGCGCTGTGGAAGGTAAAGCGGGCACGCCCGTCACGGGCCGAATCGTAGCCCTTGATCAGAATGGCTTCGTCGGTCGTCATCTGGGGCGCGTAGTACCAGCGGTGCTCAGGGTTGTAGAGCGCGTGATAGATCTCGCCGACCCTGTCTGGATAGAGCAGATTGGTCAGGCGCAGATCGTCGGGCCTGATGCTGCGGGCATCGCAAAGGGCGAGCGGTGTCATCATCACCGGCCCCTCGATCGGGCGCCAGACATTGAGTTCGATGAACCGCCCGTTGATCCATTGTTCCGCCTTGTCCTGGGGAAACAGATCGCGCACCCGTTTGGGGGCTGAATCCTCGGTGTAGTCGTTGTGAACGACACGGACCGGCGCACGCATGACCGTGCTGTCCTCGTGACCGCCACCCTCGATGCGGATCGTATGATCGAACACCACGGCTTCAACTGCGCCGGTGGCGCGTTTTACGAAGTCTGATAGCTGGGGGTAATACTCCTGCTCCACGATGGCGGAGCCGTAGAAGTCGCTGACCGAAACCGGTTCATTCCAGAGTTCGAACCCCTCGCGATCCAGAGAAAGCCCCTCGATCTCGCGCATGTTTGCGATCATGACGGGGAAATGGCGATAGTTTCCGTCGCGCCTGGGCAGGCCGGGCTGGGTGTAGTGGATCACCGGCTTCACATCGAGATTGGCCAGATAGACCAGTTCCGCTTCAACAGCGCTGGATTGGGGGATTTCCGAAGCCGCCACGGCCATGCTGGGTCTCCTTGGCTGGGAATGAGCGTTCCATCGATATGGTAACGGGACTTGTTCCCGCAACGAACCAATTCTCGGGGCGACAAAAGGATATCTCATGCGTGCTGTGTGCACGATTTCATGATGCAAGTGACGCGTTGGCCGGACTCCGGGTTTTGTGTAGGATTGCGTTCATGGGGTCGGTACCTTCGTTCCCATGATGTTTCATACGATGCAGATGAGGTTTTCATGACTGAGCCCGGCCCCCTGATGGCAGGCAAACGCGGGTTGATCATGGGCGTTGCCAATGATCGCTCCATTGCCTGGGGAATCGCCCGCACGCTGGCCGCGCATGGCGCGGAGCTTGGTTTCACCTATCAGGGCGAGGCTCTGGGGAAACGCGTCAAGCCGCTGGCCGAAAGCGTTGGTTCCAAGCTGGTGCTGGAATGCGATGTGACCAACGAAGAGAGCATCGACAGCGTCTTTGATGCCATGTCGAAGGCCTGGGGCGGGCTTGATTTCCTGGTTCATGCCATCGGCTTTTCCGACAAGGACCAGTTGCGCGGCCGTTATGCCGATACCACCCGCGACAACTTCCTGATGACCATGGACATTTCCTGCTTCAGCTTCACCACCGTGGCGCGCCGCGCTGCCGATCTGATGGGCGACAGCGGCGGAAGTCTCGTGACGCTGTCCTACTATGGTGCCGAACGCTGGATGCCCCATTACAACGTCATGGGTGTGGCCAAGGCGGCGCTGGAAGCAAGCGTGCGTTATCTCGCCGCCGATCTGGGTGAGCAGGGTATCCGGGTCAACGCCATCTCGGCTGGTCCGATCAAGACGCTGGCGGCTTCGGGCATCGGCGACTTCCGCTACATTCTGAAGTGGAACGAGCTCAACTCGCCCCTGGTGCGCAATGTCACGACCGACGAGGTCGGCGGGTCGGCGCTCTATCTCACCAGCGATCTCTCGACCGCGGTCACGGGCGAGGTGCACCACGTCGATTGCGGCTATCACATTGTCGGTATGAAAAATCCCAAAGCGCCTGACATCGCGATTGTCTGATTCATGAGTATTCGTAACGTCGGTTACTGTCCGCGCGCAGGCCAAAGGCAACGCTGAACATGGCAGGGAACAGTTTCGGCCATCTCTTTCGTGTGACGACCTGGGGCGAAAGCCACGGGCCCGAGATCGGCTGCGTGGTCGATGGTGTGCCGCCGCGAATCGCCATCACCGAAGCAGACATCCAGCACTGGATGGACCGGCGCAAACCCGGCCAGTCCCGTTTCACGACCCAGCGCCGCGAACCCGACGAGATCAAGATCGTCTCCGGCTGGTTCGAGGGTCAGACCACGGGTACGCCGCTGGCCATGGTGGTCGAAAACGTCGACCAGCGTTCGAAGGATTACGGCGACATCGCCGTGAAGTACCGACCGGGCCATGCTGACTACACCTATGATGCCAAATACGGCATCCGCGATCATCGCGGTGGCGGACGCTCCAGCGCGCGTGAGACCGCCATGCGTGTCGCTGCCGGTGCGGTCGCACGCAAGGTCCTGGGTGATGGCATCACGATCCGAGGCGCGGTCACGCAGATCGGCCCCTATCGCGTGGACCGTGGCAAATGGGATTGGGCGGAGATCGAGAACAATCCGTTCTGGTGTCCGGACCGGGAGATGGCCGAGACCTGGGAATCGTTCCTGGACGGCGTGCGCAAACAGGGCTCATCCGCAGGCGCGGTGATCGAGATTGTGGCCTCGGGCGTGCCGGTCGGTCTGGGCAGCCCCATCTATGACAAGATCGACAGCGACCTTGCCCGCGCCATGATGACGATCAACGCCGTCAAGGGCGTGGAGATCGGCGACGGCTTTGCGCTTGCTGCCGAACCCGGCGAAACCGCCGCCGACGAGATGACCATGGGCAACGACGGCCCGCGTTTTCTCTCCAACAAGGCTGGCGGCGTTCTGGGCGGTATCTCCACGGGCCAGGATCTGGTCGTGCGGTTTGCCGTCAAACCGACCAGCTCCATCCTGCATGAACGCAAGACGATCGATAGCGCCGGCAACGACACCACGGTGCAGGTCAAGGGTCGCCATGATCCTTGTGTCGGCATCCGCGCCGTGCCGGTGGGCGAAGCGATGATGGCCTGCGTGCTGGCCGATCACCTGCTGCGCCACAAGGCCCAATGCGGCTGACGCCGGCAGCGCTGCTGCTCGCGATGACGCTGGCCGCCACGGCCAACGGCGAGGAAAGTCAGGCGGTCCCGGTTCACAATCCCGATGACCTCTTCAATGTCTATTGCTGGCGTGCGGGTCAGCTCGTGCAGACCTATGAATACGTGCGTCTGTTTGTTTCGCGTCGCTCGTTCCTGTCGATCATCGATGATCAGGGCAACCACTCCCATTTCGCCGCATTGCAGAACACGCAATGCGAGATCGTGCTGATCGAAGAAGAGGTCAGCTGAGCGCGGTCAGGCGGCCCGTTTCATGGCCGTCTCGAACCAGCCCAACCAGTCTGCGCCATCCACGAAATAGTTGAACCCGGTGACGATGCGCGGCTTGCGATCACGCACCAGGTTCAGCAGCCGGTCTCCCTTGGCCACCATGGGCGCCTTGTCCGTGAAGGGATTGAGCCGCATCGCCTTGTTGCCGGGAAAGGCATAGTCGCAGGCAAACAGAACGTCGTCGTGGAAGTAGACCGTGAAGCCTTCCGTGTGGCCGCCGATGTGAAACGCTTCAATGTCCTGGAAGGTGAAGTCGTTTGTGAATGCATCATCCACGGGGAAGGGCGCGGCCAGAGGATGTGTGGTCTCGGCCTGGTGGATATGCACCCTGGCATTCCATTGGGCGCGATACTGGTTTGACGCGCCCATGAAGTCCTTGTGGGTGAAGAAGATGTGATCAACAGGATCGAGTGTGCGATTGAAGGCGCTGGGGCAATCGATCCAGACCGGTCCGTCCCGTGTTTCGATACGATAGGCCGCATGTTCGTAGCCAAGCCGGGGCTCTGACCGCAGCTGGGTCACCCCGTCCGTGACCGGTGTGGCGGTCACGCGGTAGGTTTCCTCTGCCACATTCCAGGTAACGAACTTGTCGTGGCGCTCGCCGCAGAACGGGCAGACCTCGGGCATCTCGCCAAACATGTTGTAGCCGCAGGGCACGCAAACCCATTGCTGCAAGGGAACGTTCGCGTTGAGATCGGTCATGGCGCTCTCCTCCTGGCCACCATGATACCATGACGATGAAAATGGAGTGAGCGGTTGATGTCTGGATCCCTGCCCGATGCCGCAGACCTGATCGATCTCAAACGTTATCCCATCGCGACTCCTGGAAGCGAGGCAGGCAGGAACCTTGTCACGCGATGCCGTGCAACGATCGATCGCGACGGCATTCTGATTCTTGATGACTTCGCGACCGCCCGAGCGGTGGCGGCCATGGTGGATGAGGCCCGCACCGTCGAGGACCAAGCCTGGTTCTGCGTCCACCGCCACACCGTCTATCAGACCGACGGCAAGGAAGCCGCGCCTGAGGGGGCGCCACGAACCCGGCTGGTAACGAGCGATAAGGGCAATGTCGCCATGGACCGTATTCCGCGCGATGGTCCTCTGCGCACGCTGTTTGACTGGCGGCCGCTCCACCGATTTCTGGCCGCCGTGCTGGGCTTGCCGGAACTCCATCCCTATGACGACCCGCTGGCGGGCCTCATGATCAACGTCAACCGTACGGGCGAGCAGCTTGGCTGGCATTTCGACAATGCGGAGTTTGCCGTCACCCTGATGCTGCAACCACCCCGGGCCGGTGGCGCGTTCCGCTATCTGCCCAATGTAAGGACCGGCGATGTGGCTGAAGACGCGGCGGTTCTGGCCGTCCTTGACGGCGATGAAACCGGCCTGATCGATCTTGCCCCGCCTGCGGGAACGCTGGTCGTGTTCCGCGGCCGCGACTCGCTTCATTGCGTCGCGCCGGTCACCGGGCCGCGTTCCCGTCTCGTCGGTGTCCTCAGTTATGCCCGCGAGCCCGGTCAACGCATGGATGTGGCTTCCCAGATGCTATTTCACGGCCGCGTGGCCTGAATGGATCGGGTCTTGCCTCTCTTCGGTGCTTTGACCCGACGCGCCTAGGCCATCTCGTAGTAGCGGCGGAGCTCCAGGTCGGTGACGCGTTCGCGGAAGATGCCGGTTTCGTGGCGCGCGATGGCGAGCAGGTTGTCGACAAAGGCAGGAGACAGGATTTCGCGGATGGCCGGTGTGGTATCGGCAAGATCAGCAGCTTCATCCAGCGTATGGGGCACGCGCTCGATCGCGCCGGCATGATAGGTGTTGCCGGTCAGGGGTTCGGGCAGTTTGAGGCCCAGATCGACACCGCGCAGGCCGGCACCCAGGCACATCGCGAACGCCGTGTAGGGGTTTGAGTCTGCTCCGCCGATGCGGTGTTCCAGACGGCATTTGCCGGCCGAGGTGTTGATCACGCGCAGGCCCGCGGTGCGGTTGTCGACACTCCAGCAACGCGTGACGCCGGCAAAGCTGTCGTCCTGAAAGCGCTTGTAGGAATTGACGAAGGGCGCAACGAAGAGCGTCGTTTCGCACAAGAGGTCGAGTTGGCCTGCAATGTAACTTCCGAAGAAGTCCGAGAGGCCATGGGGTCTGTCGGCGTCGTAACAGACGCTTTCGCCGGTTTTGGTGTCGCTGAAACTCTGATGGATGTGACCGGAGTTGCCTGAGTAATCCTCGTGCCACTTGGCCATGAAGGTGGCCGAAAGGCCCTCCTGCGCGGCGATCTGGCGTACCGCCGTCTTGAAGATGACGACATTGTCGGCCATCGACAGCGCATCGCTGCGGTGCAGGTTGATCTCGAACTGGTTCTGACCCCATTCCGGCGCGCAGCCCTCCACGATGTCGTGGAAACATTCCCGGATGCGGCTGACGACGGGTTCATAGTGAAACCCTTCGTTGATGCCATAGCAGTGGATATCCTGCGTGGAGGGCCCCAGGCCGGAGAAATCGCCCCGCCGGATTTCGTCCAGTGGCTTGGGCATCAGATAGAATTCAAACTCGTGGGCAAACAGCTCGTTCAGACCGCGCTCATGTAGGCTGGCAAGCTGGCGTTTGAGCTCCGTGCGGGGGCACATCTCGCAGGGCCTGCCATCGGTCCAGCTCCAGTCCATCAGTACAATGGCAGTGTCAGGCTCCCAGGGAGCCAGGCGCAGGGTGGAAAGGTCGGGAATGCCGCGCAGGTCGGGCACGCCGGTACCCAGCATGTCGGGGAAGACATCGTCCACGGTCGAGGTCTTCATGATGAACCAGGCGAAGTTGAGGCCCGACTCCATCGCCTTGAGGAAGTATGGCGCAGCCAGCCGCTTGCCGCGCAGA
>CALIUG010000065.1 GCA_938048755.1 uncultured Alphaproteobacteria bacterium | reverse complement strand
GATCGACGCCATAGGCGATCATCAGATTGCGGATGGTGTTGGCCCGTTTGTCGCCCAGCGCCAGATTGTATTCGCGCGTACCGCGCTCGTCACAATGGCCTTCAATGCGCACGGCCAGATCAGGGAACTGCAGCATCCATTCGCTCCAGCCCTTGACGATCTGCTGACCCTGAGGTGTCAGGACTGTGCTGTCATAACCGAAAAGAACACGGTCACCATAGGTCTGGGTAACATAGGTCAGCGTCGGCTGAGGCGCACCGTCCAGCGCGTTTCTGTCAACGGTTCCCGTCGGCTGGCCCAAAATCTCCAGGTCACTGTTGGTGAGCGAACTGCCATCGCCATCCACATTGCCTGCGCTGTCTCTTGTGGTTTCGCAGGCTGCAACAAGCAGACCTGCGGCAATCATTACAAAAACCTTGCTGTTCATGGGATCCCCCGGTTGGACGTTGCTTCGATGCTCCGAATGCAGATCCTCTCCCGACCCGATCCAGAACGACCCGACCAAAACGATCGGACAAGGCAGCGTCACCGTGCAGGGAAGCAAAAGCGCGGCGGAAAACAGGCAGAAATGTGAAAGTTCGTCAGAAACGAAGAAATCCGGCTTCAGCCCTCGACCAGGACACCCCGGCGATTGGCCGCCCAGGCTTCAGGATCATGGCCGGAGACAACCGGACGTTCCTTGCCGTAGCTGATGGTTCCGACCCGTGCCGGATCGACGCCGAGCGCGACCAGAACATCGCGGATCGCATTGGCGCGGCGCTCACCCAGAGCAAGGTTGTATTCACGCGTGCCACGCTCGTCACAATGGCCTTCAACAACAACGTCAAGGTCTGGATGTGCGAGCAGACCGTCAGCCCATTGGCCGATGATCGCGCGTGCTTCGCTCGAGATTGCAGAGCTGTCAAAGGCAAAGTGGACGACCATATCGCCACCGACAAGGTCGGCCAGGGACTCAGGTACTGCGTCAATGATCAGGACATCACCTTCACCTGCGTCAATGCTGTAGACGACCTTGGCGTCTTCCTGAACCGTGGGATTGGAACAGGCTGCAAGCAGCAGCATCGTGGCGGACAAGGCAGCAATGCGATGGATCATCTGGGTCCCCGGGGCTCTGATCCGCAAAGACTAGAGCAAATCCGGTTCCGGGGAAATCGCGTTTAGGCGGGTCTCCAGCCTCGGTAAAATCCTATCCGCAGCCGGCAGCGGCTGCTTCGTCGGCGGCTTCGTCCAACAGAGTCTGCGCGGCTTCAGGGAACTTGTTGTTCAGTTCGCCAAAGGTGGCGCAGGCCTCTGCATTCTTGCCGAGGCGCGAAAGCGTGACGCCCAGCTTGAGAAGATTGTCAGCCGCCTTGGGACCCGTCGCATCGAACTGATAGCCCTTTAGGAAGGCGATTGCCGCATTCTGAAAGTCATCACGGACAAAGTGCGTCGAGCCAAGCCAGTAGTAGGCATTGCCGTTCAACTCGCTATCGGGATAGACCGTAATGAACTCATTGAAGGCGATTTCGGCACCTTCATAGTCTGCCTTGCGCAACAGCGAGAAGGCGAAATTGTACTGATCCATCTCGTTGCCGGGCGGCAGCAGCGCGGTCGTGGTCGTTGTGGTTTCCACCTCGACACCGGCATTCAGGTCGTCATCGGTCAGGCCGCCATCCGCGGGCAAGGTAATATCTTCCGTGGCAGTACCGGCTGCCATGGGAACTCCGGCCGCAAGTCGTGCTTCCATGTCAGCAACCAACGTATCCATGCGCGTTTTCAACTGGCGTTGCTGGTATTCCAGATCTTCCACGCGCCCGGTAAGCAGCCGGAGCTTCTCTTCGAGTTGCTGGATGCCGAGTTGAACGGCAGCAGCATCCTGGCTGGTTCCGGTGGAGGGAACAACAAGCACCTCTCCCTCGCCGGCATAGACAAAACGCTGCAGGTCCACGAGATCGTTCCGCAGCCGCTCGAGTTCACGTGAAAGGGACTGCACATCGGCGGTCTGAGCCACGACCGGAGCAGTCATGGCGAACATGGCCAGGGCTGAAAGTCCAACCAGCAGTTTTTTCATCACGTCCTCGTTCCTGTTAGGCAACCCGTGGCAGTACTTGATACGCGCCAACGACAGAATCCGTACGCTGAAGGCAAACCACGGCAAAAATCAGGCAAGTTTCCAGAAACAGAAAAGCAAAGGGCCGCCCCGCATGTCCGATCGAAGTTCGGACGGCGGAACGGCCCGCAGCAAATCTTGATCAACGTCGTGTCAGATCAGCCAAGCACCAGGACCGCACGGCGATTCTGCGCCCAGGCAGCTTCGGTGTGGCCTTCAACGGCAGGACGTTCCTTGCCGAAGCTGATCGTGGCGATACGGCTGGCGTCAACACCCATGGCGACCATGAAATTCTTGACCGCGGTGGCGCGACGCTCACCCAGGGCAAGGTTGTATTCACGGGTACCGCGCTCATCAGCATGACCTTCAATGATCACGACGATCTGGCCGTAGGCATTCATCCACTCGGCCCAGCGCTTGATGGTGCCTTGTGCCTGAGCGTTGATGACGGAGCTGTTGAAGCCGAAGAGGACGTGATCACCCAGGACCTCGCGCACATACTGGGTGCTTAGCG
Source organism: uncultured Alphaproteobacteria bacterium (assembly GCA_938048755.1). Classification (GTDB taxonomy): domain Bacteria; phylum Pseudomonadota; class Alphaproteobacteria; order SP197; family SP197; genus SP197. The sequence goes on along the minus strand of CALIUG010000065.1, from coordinate 614 downwards.
GATTGATCTCCTCGACAATGATGACCTCTTCGACCATCACATCACCGGCACCGGCGCTGTCATCGGTTGCTTCGGGGGTGGATTCGCACGCGGCGACAAGCACAGCGGCGGCGAAAATGCTAAGCAGTTTGAAGCGCATGGAAAACGTTTCCCTCTAGTGTGAACGGCCAAGATGCCGGAAAGGTTGATCCGTGAGAGAAACCATGTCTCCCCGGGTTAAACAAAAGCTGGCGCAGCGCCCTTTTTGGCCGTGCGAAACTTGATCCGAACTATAGTGACGCAAGATTAGGGAATCAAGGGAGACCAAGCAGGATCAGAGCCATCCAGAGGTGTTGGAACAAGGCGTTCGTTGAACCCGGTCAGATCAATGGTGAACAGCTGGGCCACATTCTGGGTGCCCACAGGTGTTTCGCGGAAAAACATGATGACACGTCCGTTGGGCGCCCAGGTCGGACCTTCAGCCAGATAACCCTCGGCAATCAGGCGTTCACCGGTCCCGTCGGTTTTCATCACACCAATGTAGAACGTGCCCTGATGTTGCTTGGTGAAGGCGATGAGATCACCGCGCGGCGACCAGACCGGGGTCGAGTAACTGCCATCATTAAAGGTAATGC
>CALIUG010000064.1 GCA_938048755.1 uncultured Alphaproteobacteria bacterium | reverse complement strand
CCGTCAATGCTGCCAACGACGATTTCCTCGTCTTCGATCACGGCTTCTTCAATGACCACCTCGACATCGGAGCCATCACCGCTACCGCTGCTGCTGCTTCCCGAACTCCCGCCTGCGACGACAACATCGCTCTCGGGGGCGACTTCGGGTTCGTTGATCACAACCGTACCGTCGCCGGCACTGCTGGATGATGAGCCACCTTTTCCGCCATCGCCGGTGGCAACGAGTTCGCCATCCGCAGCGATCAGGACCGTGCGTGTTGGATCAGGCTCGTCATCGTTCCAGTAGGCATAGGTCTTGGAACCGTCACCGGCGAGGTAAATCCCGAAACCGTTGGCAAGATCGTCCTGCAGTTCGCCTTCGTAGCGATCACCGGCCAGTGTGTTGGTGCCGTCGTATTCCACCACGCCATAACCTTCGTTCATGCCATCGGCGAACTCTCCGGCCGACGTGGTGCCATGCCACTCGTCATCACGCAGATAGAAATAGACGCCATAATGCTCAAAGGCCCAGTCGTTGAACTGACCGGCATAACGGTCACCGCTGCCTGTGCCCTGGGCAAGAAACTGGTAGACGCCGACACCATGTGCCGCGTCCTGACTGAACTGGCCTTCATAACGGTCGCCATGCCATTCATCGCCGTCCTGAAAATAGAGGACGCCGTAGCCTTCGAAGAAGCCGTTCGCGAACTCGCCTTCGTAACGTGAGCCGCTGTCATAATAGAAAATACCAAGGCCATTGGGCTCGCCGTTGCGAACCTGACCGAAATAGCGACCGATATCGTATTCGATGGTTCGCGATTCCGATTTTTTGAGTTCTCTGGCCTGGCTGGAAATGTCACGGGCACGGGCAGCTGCATTCTCGGCCTGATCGACGGCTTGCCATGCCAGGCTTTCGGCTTCGCGTGCCTGGGCTGCGGCGGACTCGGAAAGCTCGACCACGGTGGTGTTGGCGTCAGCCTGAGGAATCTGGTGCGCAAGCAGAACAATCGCGCCAGCAACAACAGCCAGTCTGGCGACCCTGGAAAACAGCATGGATAACATTTGCAGAAATGCCCGATGGTTGATCATGGCAACGATAGCCCCCGCATTAACATTCGGCTAGTTTGTCACGCATCAGGCCGCCCGAGCCTACGTTCAGGGCGGAAAACAGCAAGGAACGGAGTACGTAATGGGTTGGGCCGGCAAAGTGTTGCGCGTGAAGTTGACCGAAGGAACCTATGAGAGCGAACCGCTCAACATGGAGTGGGCAGAACAGTTTCTTGGTCAACGTGGCCTGGCCACGAAGTATCTGATGGAAAGCATGGACCCCGCCGTCGATGCGCTCGATCCCGGGAACGTTCTGATCTTTGCCAATGGTCCGCTCACCGGCTCCATGGCGCCTACGGCCGGTCGTTACTCGGTCATCACTAAGGGCGCGCTGACCAATGCGGTGGCCTGTTCCAATTCCGGCGGCAAGGTCGGTGCCGAGATCAAGCTCGCCGGCTGGGACATGGTGATCATCGAAGGCAAGTCGCCCAAACCCGTCTACCTATGGATTGACGACGACCACGTTGAGTTGCGCGACGCCGAACATCTCTGGGGCCGCTCGGTCTGGGATATCGAACCTGCCATCAAGTCGGAGCTGTCGGATCCGTCTATCAAGGTCGCTTCGATCGGCCGTGCCGGCGAACAGATGGTGCGTTTTGCCTGTGTCGTGAACGAGCTCCACCGTGCCGCCGGACGTTCGGGTGTCGGTGCCGTGATGGGCTCCAAGAATCTCAAGGCCGTGGCTGCCCGTGGCAGCAAGGGCATGACCGTGAACGACCCAAAGAAGTTCATGGCCGCCGTAGCCCATGCCAAGAGCACACTGCAGCCCCATCCCGTACGTCAGCGCTTCATCAAGCTTGGCACCCACGCCATGCTCGATGTCACCCATAACTACGGCAGCCTTCCCACGCGCAACGAACGTGACGTGCAGTTTGAAGGTGTCGACAAGCTGAACGCTGCGGCCTCTCAGAAACCGCACGGCCCTAACGACACGGTGAACCTGATCACCAACAAAGCATGTTTCGGCTGCACGATTGCCTGTGGGCGTATCGCCCAGATCGATCCCGATCATTTCTCGATCCAGAACAAGCCGCAGTACCACACGGCATCGGGTGGACTGGAATACGAGAACGTCTTTGCCCTGGGAGCCATGGTTGGGGTCGATGACATCGACGCCGTGACCTTCGCGAACTTTGTCTGCAACGAAGACGGCATGGATACCATCTCCTTTGGTGGTTCGTTGTCTGCCGCCATGGAGCTTTACGAGGAAGGCGTCATTACACGGGAACAGACCGGCGTGGACCTTTCCTTTGGCTCAGCCGAGGGCCTCGTGAAGATGGCTGAGGAATGCGCCAAGGGTGTCGGCTTCGGTGCCGAGATCGGGCTTGGGGCCAAACGCCTTTGTGAGAAATACGGCCATCCCGAATTTGCCATGGTCGTGAAGGGCCAGGAATTCCCGGGTTATGACGCCCGCGCAATGCAGGGCATGGCTCTGGCCTATGCGACATCGAACCGTGGCGCCTGTCATCTGCGTGCCAGCCCCTTTGCCTCGGACTTTGAAACGACCGAAACCCCGGGTAAGGCAGAGATCGTGCGTACGACCCAGGACGAACGCGCTGCGATGTTCGATTCCGCGGGTATCTGCGCCTTCATCGCTGCGGCCGTGAACATCGACCAGATTGCCGCCATGCTGGATGGTGCCCTGGAAACCGAATGGACGGCGGACCGCATCCGCGAGACCGGCGAGCGCATCTGGAACCTGGAGCGCATGTTCAACATCAAGGCCGGCATGGGCCGCAAGGACGATACCCTGCCGGATCGCATGCTTCACACACCGGCGCCTTCGGGAACGGCAAAAGGTATGGTGGCCAAGCTTGATGAAATGCTGCCGGAATACTACGAGATGCGCGGTTGGGACGAAGAAGGCGAACCTCGTGGTCAGACCCTGACACGACTGGGGCTTGCGTGAGGATCAACATCAAGCTGGTCGCACATTCGGGCGCACCGATCCCCGGCATTGGTTCCGATGGAGAAGGGAGCCTGGAGGTTCCCGACAATGCAACCGTGGCCGATGTGCTGGGCCAACTCGACGTCGCCAAGGAAAAACTCACGATGGCCCTGGTGAACGAGGCTGTTGTGCGACCGGCGCTTCACGGTGAACACCGTCTCGAAGACGGTGACCTGTTGACGGTATTTCCACCAATCGAAGGCGGCTGAGCGGGCAGGTTAGGGTATGGAAGGCGCGAACTGGCAGGATCTCATCAGTTTCGGCATCGGTCTCTTTGCGATCATGGTGCCGTTCGCCTGCTTTCCGATTGTCGTGGACCTGAAGGGCGAGTTCACGCCTGCGCAGATTCGTCAGACCATCATGATCGCAGTGGTCGCTGCGTTCGGTATTCTTGTTTGCGCCGTCATTGGCGGGGAATCCATGGTCTTGGCCATGGGCACTTCGCTGCCGTCCTTTCAAATTGCCGGTGGTGTGATCATTGCGCTGACCGGCTTTGCCATGATGGCCGACAAGCCGG